>JAYVSF010000857.1:0-3146 GCA_043775605.1 Myxococcales bacterium | reverse complement strand
CTGGAAGCCGTCCATGTCCTCGGCCTGGTCGGGACACTTGTCGTCGTCGTCGGCCACGCCGTCACCGTCGTTGTCGTAGTCCGGGCAGCCGTCGCCGTCCTCGAAGCCGTCCTTGTCCTCGGCGGCGAGCGGGCACTTGTCGGCGGTGTCCGGCATGCCGTCGTCGTCGTTGTCGAGCTCCGCGCAGCCGTCGGTGTCCTGGAAGCCGTCGAGATCCTCGGCCACCTTCGGGCACTGATCGTCCTCGTCGGCGACGCCGTCGTGATCGCGATCGCCGCTGCGGCGACGCGCCTCACCGTGGGCCTCGGTCTTCTGCGCGGCCAGGCGCAGGCCGGCGATGACCCGGTAGTCGGCGGTGCCGTAGCCCTTGGTCAGCGCGGTGCCGAGGCCCAGGTCGAACCCGAGCTGCGGGGTGAGGTAGTAGTGCGCCGAGCCCAGCAGCTCGGCCGGGAACTCCTCGGGACCGAGCTTGCTGAGCACGTGCATCTGCTCGGCGAGATCGAGCTTGGGATTCATCAGGCCCATGCGGCCGTACGCCGCGAGCCCGGCCGAGACCTTGCCCGGCTTGAGCTGGTACTCGCCAGCCACCGACCAGATGATCTCGTCGTCGACGTAGAGGTTGGCGACCTTGGCCGCGTCCTGACGGTAGCGGTAACCGAGGTCGAGGCCGAGGCCGAGCGAGCCGTGGCGCCAGTCGACGAGCAGGCGGGGATCGACGATGACGCCTTCGTCGCCGATGAAGTTGGCCTGGCCGGTCGGGATCGAGATGCCGAGGTCGGCGGCGAGGTGGATGTCGCCGGGATTGGCGAGCTGGACCCGCCCGCTGATGTGCGGGTTGCCGATGCCGGCCGAGCTGAGCCCGGACTGGCCCATCGCCGGCTGGAAGTCGGTCGACTGGTGGAGGACCATCGGCAGGGTCAGGCGGATGTCGAAGCGGCCCAGGCCGTACAGCACGCCGAGGTCGGCGCGCAGGCGCGAGTTGAGGACGTCGCCCAGGACCTTGCAGCCGGCGGCCGGATCACTGCCGTCGCGGACGCAGATGTCGAGCGGCGGGCCGGCGAAGTGGAACAGCATGCCGACGGCGTACGTGCCCATGGTCTGGGTCGTGGCGCCGTCCATCAGGCCGATCTGATCGGGGTCGGCCGAGGCCAGGAACTGCTCGGGATCGAACCCGGCATACTTGAACTGGATCTCGGTGTTGCCGCCCGGCTGCGGCTCGTCCGCGCGCGCCGATGCAACGTGGCCGTCGCGCGACGACGCGACCAGACCCAGACCGACGAGACCGAGGGCGAGGCCGAAGCCCAGGCGGTCGCCTAGGCGGTCGGTGAAACCAGCGATGGGGCGCATGCATCCTCCAGTCCGAAGGCCTGGTCGAAATCGACCTCGAGCAACATGAACGAGCAGGACGGACAGATCAGCCAGTGCGGCACCGGGAACCGGCGCGCCGCGCGCAGCTTGTAGAGTTCGTGCTGGAGCTGAACGTAGAGGGCGGGCGGGATGCCGTCGGTGATCCCGTACGAGGTGCCGTCGATCGGCCACAGCGGCGAGTACAACGGCGCGATGCCGTGATCGAGCAGGAAGGTAGCGCCCTCGAGGACGCTGGCGAGGAACTGCGCGTGGTTCATGCCGGGGCCGGGCGGCACCAGCTCGAGCCCGGCGACGAACGCCGAGCCGACGTTGCCGCGACCGAAGGCCTCGACCGCGCCGAGCAGCCCGTTGATCCAGCGCTCGCGGCCGACGTGCGCCGACTTGCCCGGACAGCACGCCGCCCAGGTCGCGGGGTCCCAGACCTCGAGGTTGTAACAGGCGCTGTCGGCGCCGGCGTCGCGGAACTGGCGCGAGCCCGCGGGGTCGACGGCGCCCGAGCCGATGGTGACGCGCAGGCGATCGCCGACGCCCTTGCGGACCGCCTCGATCACCGGCAGGAAGCGCTCGACCTCCTGCACGGGATCGAGGACCGAGCCGCCGGTGATGTAGACGTGGCCGGCCTTGGGGTCGGCGGCGGCCGCGCGCATCACCGCCTCGATCCGGCGCGGAATGAGCTCGTCGAGGACGATCTCGCCCTGGTGCTGGCCGAGGACGTTGGAGCGCTTGTCGAAGCGGCCGTAGGCACAGAAGGAGCACTTCTGCGACTGCCCGGCGGGGCCGCGCGCGGTGAAGTACTCGCAGCCGGGCGCGACGTTGACGACGATCATGTCGCCGAGCTGCTCGGCGCCGGCGGCCATCGGGTCGAGCCCGTCGGCGGTGCGGAACGCGTTCCAGCCGTGCTGGCGGACGAAGTTGACCTCGGTCAACTCGCGACCGGCGTCGGGGTCGGCGGCGGTGTCATTGGCAGCGTTGGCCGTGGCCGAAGCCTCGGCGCCCCAGAGGGTGTAGCCGCCGCCGGGGTCGCGTCGGACCTCGAGGTTGGCACGGTCGTCGACCCGGATTCGCGCGACCGCGCGGCCTCCGAGGTCGAACAGGTAGGGCACTGGCACCGTCTCGGCCAGGCCCGTCGGCAACTTCCGCCGGTAAGGGTAGAAGTTGGGCGCCGCCCCTTCCGCAACCGCCTGGCGAAGCGCCTCGGTGTAGCGGAGGCCTCCGAACATCAGCTCAGCCTTCCAGAGGATGATCTCGGGGAGGCTTTGGAACTGCTCGCGAAGGCGGTAATGCATGGAAGGGGTTCGCAGAAAAGGGGAGGCCCCGGGTGGCGCTCCGACGGCGCCAGCTCCCGGGGCCCCAGGGACGACTACCGGCGGCGCCGGCGGATCATCGCGACCAGACCCAGGCCCAGCGCGATGAGCGAGCCGGTGCCGGGGGCGCTGCTCGACTGGCAGCCACCACCGTTGACGACGACCTCGGGGTTGTCGACCGGGGCATTCACCGTGAACGTGTTCTCAGGCGAGAACGCGCTCGACGCGCCCGACCGGTCGGTCGCCCGAGCCCGCCAGGTGTACGTACCACCGTTGGTGAGCTCGGTGGCGATGGAGGTCACCGTGCCCGACACGCCCATCACGGTGCCGACGGCAGCGCCGGCCTGGTCCTTGACCTCGATCTCGTAGGTGATGGCCTCGTCCTCGGGATCCGTCGACGGGGCCCACGAGAACACCGGGGTGGTGGTCGTCGCGCCCATGTTGTCCGACGGGTTGTTGAGGGTCGGGACCGAC
>JAYVSF010000856.1:0-7832 GCA_043775605.1 Myxococcales bacterium | reverse complement strand
TTCTTGATGTCGCCGAGCAGGGTCTCGACCTTCTGCTCGTCGTAGCGGGTGCCGAGCGTGGCCACCGCCAGCGCCTGGGTCTCGCTCGGATGAACAGCGCCGAGCCGTGGGCCTTGGGCAGGACCCCGACCTCGCACGAGATCGGGCGGACCTCGTCGAGGCCGCGGCCGTCGATCCGCTTGCGGGTCGACAGGGTCAGGCCGCGGGCGTGCTTCTTGACGAGCTTGGAGATCGCGCCGTCGACGTCTTTGCGCTTACCGGCCCAGGGCTGACCCTCGCCGGTCAGCGCCTCGGTGACCGCGGCGTGGGCGGTCGAGATCGCGGTCGACCGCTTCTTCTTCTCCTTGATCGCCATGGCCGCGGCGATCGGCTCGAGGCCGAGCTCCTTGACCTTCTTGTGCAGGGCCTCGTCGACCGCGGGCGGGGTGAACGTGCGCTTGGGCTTGCCGACCGCGGCCCGCAACCGCTCCTGCAGCGCGATCAGCGGCTGGACCGCCTCGAGCGCGAACATCAGCGCGTCGATCAGTACCGGCTCCTGCAGCTCGTGCGCCGCGCCCTCGACCATCATGATCGCGTGCTTGCTGCAGGCGACGATCATGTCGAGCGAGCTCTTCTTGCGCTCCTCGAAGGTCGGGTTGGCGACGAACTCATCGCCGATGCGGCCGACCCGGATCGCGGCCAGCGGGCCGTCCCACACCAGGTCGGAGATCGTGAGCGCCGCCGAGGCGCCGGTCATGGCCAGCACGTCCGACGGGTTGGCCTTGTCGTAGCTCAGGACGTTGGCGAAGATCTGGGTGTCGATGAACCAGCCCTTGGGGAAGAGCGGCCGGACCGGGCGGTCCATGAGGCGGCAGACCAGGGTCTCGTCGGTGCTCGGCCGGCCCTCGCGGCGGAAGTAGCTGCCCGGGATCTTGCCGGCGGCGTAGAACTTCTCCTGGTACTCGCAGGTCAGCGGCATGAAGTCGATGTCGCGCGGCTGCTGCGAGCCGGTCGCGGTGACCATGACCATGGTGTCGCCGCAGCGGACGACCACCGCGCCGCCGGCCTGCTTGGCCCAGCGCCCGGTCTCGATCGTGATCTCCTTGCCACCGACGATGCAGGACTCCTTGACCAGGGTCCCACCGTGGGGAACGTGCTCGACGTGCTTCTTGGCGGACATGACGGGAACGACCTTTCTCTCAGGGTTCGGGTGCCGCCCCGATGCCCCGCGGTCTGGTCCCTCACTCCAACCCCCGGAGCAAGCTCCAGGAGTTCGACAGAAGGTTCATGCCGTCAGGTGCTCGCAGGTCGGCGCGTTTCGGGGGGGACTCTGCCACGAGTCCTGGCCGATTCCTAGCAGTCTCGGGCCCCTGGGCTTGTGCCGGATCCTGGCCGCCTCGCCGAAAACGAAACCGCCGAGGCGCACGGGGCGGCTCGGCGGTTTCGGACGGCGGGCAGCGGCCCGACCGTTAGCGGCGCACCCCGCCGCGATCAGCGGCGCAGATTGAGCGTCTCGATCAGCGTCTTGTACCGCTCGGGGGTCTTGGCCTTGAGGTAGTCGAGCTGGCTGCGGCGCTGGCTGACCATCTTCAGCAGGCCGCGCCGCGAGTGGTGATCCTTGTGGTTCGCCTTGAGGTGGTCGGTGAGGTGGGCGATCCGCTCGGTGAGCAGCGCGACCTGGACCTCGGGCGAGCCGGTGTCGCTGTCGTGCTGCTTGAACTTGGTGATGGTCTCGAGCTTGCGGACGGGAGAAACGGACATGGTCGTTGCCTTGATGACGCCAGCGGGCTCGTCCCCCGCCTCCCGGGCGAATGCCCGGGATGATGCAGGGACCAGCGGCGCGGCCTGGTGGGTTGGACGCGTAACTTGGAGGAAGTCCCGGCCGCCGTCAAGGGTCGTCGGCGCCCCCCGCCGCGCTGGCTCGAACTCGTGCGACCATGCGCCCATGCAGCTCCGGCGCTCCTCGTCCCTGCCCGCCCTCGCCGCCGTCGCCGCCGTCGCCGCCGTCTGGGCCCTGGCAGCCTGCCACCACGGCGGCGGCGCGAAGCCGACTGGCCCCACCCCGGCCGCGGCCACACCGACCGTCAAGATCGACTTCACGTCGATCGACTCCACGTCGACCAAGGTCGCCGGCTATCCGGTTGACTTCACCGGCGACTGGCAGGATCTGCACGCCCGGCTGCAACTCGAGGCGAAGCGGCTGGTGCAGCCGACCGGCGACAACCCGACGCCGACCGGCCAGCTCACGCTATACGTCTACGATAGCCACGACGACGTCCCCGACATGAAGGCCACCGAGAACGCCGCCCTGCCGATGGCGCACCTGATGGCGCTCTACGACAACACCCTGACCGGCGAGTGGCGGTTCTGCTTCGGCGGGACCAAGGGCGCGGCCGACATGGTCAAGTGCGTGTTCGACGCCGACCCGGTGACGCCGACGACCTACGACCCGGCCGCGAGCGAGTAACGGCGGGCTCCGCCAGGGGCTCAGAAGCTGCGCGGCCCGAGCTTGCCGGCGACCGGCGGCGCGGCGGCGCCATAGGTGAGGACCCGGACCAGTTCGACCCGGTCGGCGTGGAGCTGGGCGAGCGCGAGGACACAGCCGGCCTCGGTCAGGAGCTGGAAGCGCTCGCCGACCGCGAGGCTCGGCGGCGCGAAGCGGCCGGGATCGAGGCGGCGACCGTCGAGGACGTCGCGCTCGTCGGCGCGGGCGACGGTGACCGCTGGCAAGCCAACGGCGATCGCGGGCGCGATCAGGCGCTGCGCGGCGAGCAGGCGATCGAGGAACGCGAGTTCGACGGCGTCGGCGAGGGTGAACCGGCCGCTGGCGGTGCGCCGCAGCTCGGTGACGCTCGCGCCGCAGCCGAGGCGCTGGCCGAGATCGCGGACCAGGCTGCGGACGTAGGTGCCCTTGGAGCAGCGGACGCTCACGCCGATCATCGGCGGCGCGAACGACGTCAGCTCGAGCTGATCGATCCGCACCGGCCGTAGCGCGAGGTCCGCGGCCTCGCCGGCCCGGGCCAGCTCGTGCATGCGCCGACCACCGAGCTTGATCGCCGAGTACATCGGTGGCAGCTGGTCGTGCTCGCCGGCGAGCGCGGTCAGGGCCGCCAGCACGGTGGCCCGCTCGACCGTGCGCGCGGCCGCCGGGTCGCCGCCGACGATCTGGCCGTCGCGATCGAGGGTGTCGGTCTCGACCCCGAGCTCGATCACCGCGTCGTAGGCCTTGTCGTCGGTGAGCAGCCACTGCGCGAGCTTGGTGGCCGCGCCCAGGCACACCGGCAGGACGCCGGTCGCCAGCGGATCGAGCGTGCCGGTGTGGCCGGCGGCCTCGGTGCCGAGCCGGTCCTTGACCACGCCGACCACCTCCGCGGACGTCGTCCCGGCCGGCTTGTCGATCACCAGCACGCCGTGGAGCTGGGGCTTCTGGCGCCGGCTCATGGGGTCGGGGGCAAGGACGCGATCCACGCCCGGATCGCCTCGCCGCCGGTGGGGTCCACCACCTCGCGCCCGAGCTTCGGCATCTGCAGGGCCATCGAGGTGCTAGTGAAGCGGGTGTACAGCGCGCTGGTGGCGGGCACGCCGGGCTCGACGACCGCGGTGGCGCCGGGCGCGCCGGCACCGAGCGGACGATCGACTGTGGTGAGGTACGTCGGCGTCATCGCCCACGTCGCCAGGCCGCCGACCGGCAGCCGCAGCACGAGCTGGACCGCGTCGTGGACCGCCGAGTCGGGGTTGTGGCAGTGGCCGCAGTTGGCGTGCAGGTAGCCGAACGCGGCAGCGGTGACCGGATCGCCGGCGGGCAGCGGGAAGTACGGCATCGCGCCGATCGGCGGCGCGCCGAGGGTGCCGGCCGCGACCAGCGTGGCCATGCTCGGCTGTCCAGCGATCACCGGATCGGTGTCGAGCTGCAGCGCCGAGAAGCCGATGATCACCGACGGGTTGAAGATGTTGCGGTGACAGGCCAGGCAGGCCGCGCGCGACGGGATGTCGTCGTGGCCGGCGCCGTCGACGACGCCGTCGGGCACCGCGGTGGCGTCGGTCTCGCCCTGGTTCCACGCGAACGACACCATGAACCAGTCGTCGCGGTCGTCGGTCGGCCCGATCTTCTGCAGCATCCGGGTCTCGACCCGCCGGCCGCCGCGCGCGAACTCCTTCCACACCCGGGTGCCGACCGGAAACGACCACCGATCCATCGCCGAGGTGTCGATGTGGCTGCCGAGCGGCAGCGAGATCCAGCGATGCTTCTCGGCGGCGTCCGACCAGAGCTGCCAGCGCGGCGCGAACGCGACGTTGCCGGGCGCGATGGTCTTGCTCGCGATGTCCGCGTACAGACCGGTCTGCGACAGCAGCGTCGGCTCGACGAACGCGAAGGCGTCGATCGACGCATCGACGGGCGCGTCGACGGTCCGCGCGTCGACGGTGGCGGCGTCGGTCGGCGCGGTCGCGTCATCGCCGCCGCACGCGGTCAGCGCGAGGACAGCAGCCAGCGCGAGGCCAGCAGGATCAGCGAGGAGACGACGGAGGAGCACGGGGTAGGATGGTAGCAGACCCCCGAGGACGTCGGCCGCTCGGTCCCGACCCGCTTGCCCACCGACCCGGACGATGACGCCGGCTGGTCCGCGTCGGACGTGCAGACGGGCGCTGGGCGAGCCCGAGATGCACGCGAGCCGGGCAGGTGCCTCGCGGCGGGCGACCGTTCCGCTTCGACGGCGCCTTCCCGACGCAACCCCGTTCCGTTGCCCGTTCCGGGCTTTCCAACGCGAATCGATCGCACGGGACGTTGGCGCCGACGGCCGTGACGATCAGATCACGCGACACGGCACCGTTCCGTCCGATGCCAGCCAGCTTGTCGACGCCGCCCGCCCCGCAGCGCTACGCCGAGCCCGAGTCCGAGTCCGAACCCGAGTCCGAACCCGAGCCCGAATCCGAGCCTGACTCCGACGCCGACTCCGACTCCGACGCCGAACCCGCGTCGGGAACCGAGTCAGCGACAGGCTTGACCTCGGGGCCGCGGCCGGCAGCGCGGGCCTTGGCCTCGTCCTCGCGCACGATCGAGGTCAGCTTGAGGTTGAGCTCGGCCGACTCGTCGCGCACGAAGCGCAGCTCGGGCGGGCGCTGCAAGTTCAGGCGCCGGCCGACCGGGCCGCGCAGGAAGCCGGCCGAGGCCTCGAGCCCGGCCAGCGCCTTCTTGGCGACCGCATCGGTGCCGTAGATCGACACATAGACCCGCGCCACCGACAGGTCCTGCGTGCACTCGACCCGGGTGACGCCGACCACGCCGGCGGCGGTGACCCGCGGGTCCTTGACCTCGCGCGCGATCATCCCTGCCAGCTCCTCACGCAGCGCGCTCTCGACTCGATCTTTCCGGGCCATGGGCGACAGGACATGTACCGCATTGTGGCCGTGCGACGCGAGGTGGGAAACGCAGACAGACCCCGGCCTTCCCCTGTGACCCCGAGCCCCGAGAGTCACCGTCGAGAGCTCGCCAAGGCTCGCTCAGTCGTCCTTGCCACGATCGTTGCCATCGTCGTCCAGCCACGCCGCCGGCACCCACGAGGTGTCGTCGGCCGCGGCCGCCGGCGCCGCCATCGGCCGGGCGTCAGCGTACCAGTCGTCGCCGAAGCTCAACACCTCGTGCCGGGCCAGCGCCAGCTCGCCGCCGTCCTGGCTGGCGACGAACGCCAGCACGCCGTTCACGGCCGCCTGCGCGCCGTCGCGGTGCGCGGTCAGCACCGAGAACGCGAGCTCGGCCCGCTGCCAGGTGTCCTGACTGCCGACCTCGGACAGCACAACCTTGAACCGCTGGCCGACCCGATCCTTGAGCCGCCGCACGACCGCTCGCTTGTCCTTGAGCGAGTGGCTCGACGGGATCATGAGCGTGAAGCCGCAAACACCGACGTGGAGCATGGTCTCTGGGCAGGCGGCGGGCAGGCGGCCCGGGCGATGCGCGTGGCATCGTCCGGGACCGAGGCAGACGGCGACTACAGCGTCGCCGCCTCCTCGATGACCTCGTAGGTCTCGATGATGTCGCCGACCTTGATGTCGTTGTAGCCGGCGATCATCACGCCGCACTCGTAGCCGTTGCCGACCTCGGACGCGTCGTCCTTGAAGCGGCGGAGGCTCGACACCCGGCCCTCGTAGACCTGGACCGCGTCCCGGATGAGCCGGAGCAGCGACTTGCGGGTGATCTTGCCGTCGGTGACCATGCAGCCGGCGACGGTGCCGACCTTGGGCACGGTGAAGGTGTTGCGCACCTCCAGCTTGCCCATCGCCTGCTCGCGCTTGATCGGCGCGAGCAGCCCGGCCATCGCCAGCTTCACCTCGTCGAGGGCGTCGTAGATGATGTTGTACAGGTGGATCTGCACACCCTCCTGCTCGGCGAGCTTCGCGCTCTTGCCGGCGGGACGGACGTGGAAGCCGATGACGATCGCGCCGCCGGCCTTGGCCAGGTTGACGTCGCCCTCGGTGATGCCACCGACGCCGGCCGAGACCACCGTGACCTTGACCTTTTCGGTGGCGAGCTTGACCAGCGCGGCCTTGAGGGCCTCGGCCGAGCCCTGGACATCGGCCTTGAGGACAATCTTGAGGTCCTTGGTGTCGCCGATGTTGATCCGCTCCATCAAGCTCTCGAACGAGACCTTGACCTCCTTGCCCAGCTCGCGCCGACGCCACGCCTGCTGGCGGTGCTCGACGACCTGCTTCGCGGTCTTGTCGTCCTCGGCGACGTTGACCTGATCGCCGGCCTCGGGGACGCCCTCGATGCCGAGGACCTCGACCGGGGTCGACGGTCCCGCCTCCTTCACGATCTGGCCGCGGTGGTCGAGCATCGCCCGGACCTTGCCGTAGTACCGGCCGGCCACCAGGATCTCGCCGACCCGGAGGGTGCCCTCCTGGACCAGGATGGTCGCCATCGGGCCGCGGCTGCGGTCGAGGCGAGCCTCGATCACGACGCCGAGCGCCGGTCGATCGGGGTTGGCCTTGAGGTCGGCCAGCTCGGCGACGAGCGCGATGGTCTCGAGCAGCTTGTCGATGTTCTCGCCCTTGAGGGCCGAGACGTTGACGTACTGGGTCTCACCACCCCACTCCTCGGGGATGAGGCCCTGATCCGCGAGCTGCTGGCGGATGCGGTCGGGCTGGGCATCGGGCAGGTCACACTTGTTGACCGCGACGATGATCGGGACCTTCGCTTCCTTGGCGTGGGCCAGGGCCTCGAGGGTCTGCGGCATGACGCCGTCGTTGGCGGCGACCACCAGGATCACGATGTCGGTGGCGTCGGCGCCGCGGGCGCGCATCTCGGTGAAGGCCTCGTGGCCCGGCGTGTCGAGGAAGACGATCTCGCCGTGGTTGGCGCCGGCCGGGACCTTGTAGGCGGCGATGTGCTGGGTGATGCCGCCGGCCTCGCCGGCCGCGACCCGCGCGTTGCGGATCTTGTCGAGCAGCGACGTCTTGCCGTGGTCGACGTGACCCATGATGGTCACCACCGGCGCGCGCGGCTTCATCGCCGCCTCGTCGGCGGGGGTCTCGGCGAAGGCGTCGGGCTCCTTGAAGGCGACGTTCTGGACCTCGTAGCCGAAGTCGCTGGCCAGGATCTGGGCGTCGTCGAAGCCGATCGCGGCGTTGATCGTCACGCCGGTCATGCCCATGCCCCAGAGCTTCTTGAGCACGTCGGTGGCCTTCACGCCCATGGCTCGCGCCAGGTCGCTGATGGCCATCGTCTCTTCCATGCGGATGACGCGCTTGTGCTCGGCCGGGACCGTGAGCTGGGTGCTCTTGCCCTTGCCCTTGGTCATCGGCAGCTTCTTCTTGCCGAAGTCGCTGCGGGCGCCCTTGGGGCCGCCCTTGGCCTGCTG
>JAYVSF010000855.1:0-10880 GCA_043775605.1 Myxococcales bacterium | reverse complement strand
CGGGACGCCGTCCGTGCGCAGGCGCATCGAGATCGCCAGCGGGTTGCCGGTGTCGTGGAGGTGATCGCCGACCACGCCGTTGACCACCGCGAGAAGGGCTTCGCGCTCGGGCCCGGGCACGCTGGCGCCGAGCCGCGGCCCGAGGCGGAGGAGCGCGAGGTCGAGGCCGGTCGCGACCACCGCCGCCACGCCGCGGATCGTGCCGTACACCAGCCCGGTGACCAGCCGGCTGCCGGTCGCCAGCGGACGCCCGAGCAGCGCCGGGCCGCTCGCGATCGTGTCGTGCATGGCCTCGACCGCCGTGGTCACGCCGTCGGTGGCCTCGCGCAGCAGCCGGGTCGCACCACGCAGGTCGTCACCGTGATCGCGGGTCGGCGCCATCCGCGCAGCGTAGCGCGCCTTCGCGATCACGCCGCCCGCGGCGCGTCAGGCACACTGCCAGAAGGCGTCGTCTTCGAAGACGTACATCACCCCGGCGTCGCCAAGGTTGATCGGGGCGAAGCGCTCGTCGAACTGCACCAGCAGCGGGCCGTCGCGCTGCACACCCTGTAGCCACATAGGATCGCCCAGGGCGCGCGCGGGCAACGCGCGGACCGCCTCGCGCAGCGCCGCCAGCGCCGCGTCGTCGGTCGGCGGGCCGAAGACCGCGCGCGGCACGTCGAGGGCATGGACGGTGAACGTCTGGCCTTCGTCGGCGTGGCCCGCGGCGAGCTCCTTGGTGGTCAGCGAGACGATCCGGGCCTCGTCGTTGCCTGGACTGAAGGCCTCGTTGCCGTCGCGTGAGGACACGAAGAGCGCCATGGCGCGCGCCTTGGCGAGCTTCGGCGCGAGCTTGCGCAGCCCCGGCGTCGCGAGAAAGTCGAGGGTGAAGACGTGCTCCATCGGCGTGCCCTGGTGGAGCGGCGCGACGACGCCCCGGGGCGGGCTGAAGATCCGGTTGTGGCTGCGCGCTTGCCGCGTCTTGTCAGGCTGGAGGACGTACAGCCGTAGATCATCGCGCCGGCCGCAGGCCTTCACCAGACGCTGCAGGTTGGTGACGAGCTCCATGGGCCGTGATCCGTACCATGGGGCCGCCGCGATCACACCGAGGGCCGCGCCGGTCGCTGGACCAGCGTGTGCACGAGGTTGGCCGCCAGCACGACCGCGGTCGCCGCCAGCAGCACGCCCGCGCCGCGCGCGACCACGTCCTCGCCGGTGACCAGCGCGGCCGCACCGGCGCCCACCGCCGCCACGTGCAGCGCGAGCGCGAGCCGGATGCGCCGGTCGGGCAGGAGCCCGCGCATCGACGGCACCGGCTGGCGGCCGACCAGCGGCGAGAAGCGATGGAACCAGACCAGGAACGGCACGATGCGCGACAGCATGCCGTGCACGATCAGCCCGGCCCAGCCCCAGATCACCAGCCAGGCCAGCGCCACCGACGACCGCGGGTGGTCGCCGAGCTCGGTCACCGCGATCATCGCAGGCACCAGCGGCGCGCACGCCAGCCCCGCCCACCAGAAGCGCACGCTGCCGTCGATGCGGCGGCGCTTGCGCCGGTGGATCGCGCGCAGCACGACGACCGGGTGGACCAGCCACACCATCACCGCGGCCGGGGCGATCGCGATCACCACCGCGCGCGACGAGCCGCCGGTGAGCGCGACCCACGGCACCGCGATCAGCGCGACCAGCAGCGCCGCGAGCGTCGCCCACTGGCTCCAGCGCGGGATCGGCGGCGTCAGGTAGAACATCGGCACGACCTTCCACGACACCGCGGTGACCAGCCCGCCGAGCCACACCACGCCGCCGAGGGCCGCGTGCGCCGACAGCAGGCCGATCCAGTCGACGTGGACCTGCATCCAGCCGACCCGCGCCAGCGCCAGCGCGCCGCCGAGCGCCGCCAGCGCGATCAGGCCGGCGAGCGCGAGCCGCAGGCCGTTGACCGTCGCGCTGCGGGTCGGCGCCCGGACCAGCGCGATCGCGATCGGCACGGCAAACAACGTGAACGCGCCGAGCAGCGGCGGCGGAGCGCAGCCGAGCAGGTCGGGGCGGCCGGTGTAGAGGCCCGCCACCAGCGCGGTCACGCCGACGACGAACGCGACGTGGACGACGTGGGCCAGGCGCACCAGCGGCACCGGCGCGCCGGCCACCACCGGGATCATCTGGTACAGCGACCCGAGCATCACGGCGCCGAGGAAGCCGAGGGTGCCGAGGTGGGTGGCGGCCATCGCCATCGGCAGCCAGCGCGACGCCAGCACGCCGCCGCCAGCTCGCATCAACAGCGCGCCGGTCTCGAACATGGCCAGCGGCGCAACGAGATAGAAGCTCGCGCAAATCGACAGCGGTGGCGCCTGCTCGGTGCGCAGGCCGTCGAGCTCCGGTGCCACGGGTACGACCGGCGCGGTCATGACGGCTTCAGCACGCGCAACAGAGCGCTGCCGTCGGCGTGCTCGAGGATCGTGAAGGTCAGCCCGCGCTCGCGCAGGTGCGGGATGAGCAGGCGCGGGTGGCGCGGCAGGCGGGCCAGGTAGACCTGACCGGGCACGAGCGCGGCGCCAGCGACCAGCGCACGTTCGAGCGGCTCGGGCGGCTCGAGCTCGCGCAGGTCCTCGATCGCCGGGGTGCCGCCGACGATCACGTCGACCCGCCAGTGATCGGCGGCGAGCGCCTCGGCCGCGACCGCGTGGCCACGACGGGCCAGCAGCGCCAGTAGCGGCGCTGGCCGGAACGGCGCGTCGATCACCAGCACGCCTCGATCGGCGACCGCATCGAGGGCGGCCAGGATGGCGGTGAGCGGATCGACGCCGCGCGCGAGCAGCGGTCGGACGTCGAGCGCGGCCAGGGACGCGACCGCTGATGGGGCGACCGGCACGGTGGGCGCGCGCGCGGACACGGCCATCGTCGCCACCGACCTCGCCGCGTCCGGACCGCCGGCCACGCCGTGCAGCCACAGCTCGAACAGCGGCTCGAACCCGCTCGCCAGCGGCCCCTCGCGCGCGCCGATCTCCCAGCGCAGCACCAGTCCCTGGACCATCCCGAGGAACAGCGTGGCCGCGCGATCGGGATCGACCGCCGGGTCGAGATCGCCCTCGAGCTGCCCCTGACGGACCAGCTCGCCGAGCAGCGCGGCCTGCATCGCCACCACCTGCGCGAGCGCGACGCGCAGCGGGCCCGCCGCCGGCGTCGCCGTCGCGAACAGCAGCCGCGGCAGCCCGGGGTGGGCCTCGACGTGGGCCAGCAGCGCCCCGCCCAGCGACCGGAGCTGGACCAGCGCGCGCTCACCACCGCCGACCAGCTCGGCCGCGATGGCTTCGAGTCGGGCCCGGCCATGCGCGACCACCGCGAGCATCAGCGCGTCGCGGCTCGCGAAGTGCCGGAACAGCGCCGGCTGCGACAGCCCCAGCTCAACCGCGAGCTGGCGGGTGGTCAGCGACTCGATCGGCGTGCTGGCCAGCAGGCGCAGGGTCGCGTCGACGATCTGCTCCTGGCGCTCGGCGGTCGCGACCCGTGGAGTGAACAGCTTGATCATGTTATCACTTGATAACTATCTGAGCTGACCATAGAGACTCGACGAGGAGAAGGCAAGTGATGACGCAGCGAGTGACCCCCGAGGCCGGCGCGACCGAGTTTTTCACCGACGACCATCGTCGGTGCGACGACCTGTGGGCCGCGGTCGAGGCCGCCGGCGAGCAGCGCGACGTGGGCGCCGCCAGGGCTGCGTTCACCGCCTTTGCCGCCGCGACTCGCCGCCACTTCGAGATGGAGGAGACCGTGCTGTTCCCGGCGTTCGAGCAGGCGTCGGGGATGACCATGGGCCCGACCCAGGTGATGCGAGCCGAGCACCAGCAGATGCGCGCGCTGCTCGACCTGATGGCGATGGCGATGGCGATGGCGATGACTGAGTCGGACCTCGCCGACCTGCTCGAGCAGGGCGACACGCTGCTCATGGTCACCCAGCAGCACAACATGAAGGAGGAGGGCATGCTGTACCCGATGACCGAGCGCTACCTCGGCGGCGGCGCGTGGCCGCCGATCGCGCAACGCCTCGCGCCCTACCTCACCGCGCGATGACGGTGCCCGATCGCCCGCGACGACTCGGCTAGTACGTACTTGCAGCCTGTACCGCATCGCTCGGGCCGTCGGAGGAAGGCTTCACAGCTCGATGACGGTGCCGGTGATCGAGCCCGTGATGCGAGCGCCGGCGACGGTGCTGGCCGCGGTCAGGGTCAGTGTGCCGGGCAGCAGCAGGCCGCCGCCGGTGGTGGTGTCGGTGGCCGGATCGTAGAACGTCATGATCGCGGCGACGTTGACCAGATCGATCGCCCGGCTGCCGGGCCGGACGTCGGCAGGGTTGGTGACGACGACGACCACCACCGCGTAGCGACCGTCGGGCAGCCGGCTGAGCAGCTGCATCGCGCCGCGCTGCTCGCTGTCGACGCCGGCGCTGGCCGAGACCGTCGAGCTGGCGAGGTTCACGCCGGCGATGGTGCCGCTCATCGTGCCGCTGCCGATGCCTAACTGGCCGAGTGTGCCCCACGTGGTGGTGAAGGTCGCGGTGATCGTGCCGAGGTCGATCCGGCACGACGGCGCGCCGGCCGGGTACGGCCACACCGGATCGCCGGCGGCGAGCTCGGCGCGCAGCTGGGCCTCGCGCCCGCTGACGAACGCGCGGGTCGGGGCCAGCGCGTCATGGAACCCGCCGGTGTTGCCGGGATCGGCGACCGGTCGCAGCAGGATCTCCATCCGATCGATCTCGTCGAGGATCGCCGGGCCGTCCCAGACGGTGTCGAGCACGGTGCGCAGCTCGGTCAGGTAGCGGGCCCGGACCGCCGGCGCGTTGTAGAGCCGCCACGGCAGCGAGCCGCACGCGAACACCGAGTACGGCCGGGTCGTGCGCTGGCGGCCAGTGAACAGCGCGTCGATGCCCCACGGGATGAAGCTGATGCGCCCCGTCGACGGATCGTCGTAGACGAAGAAGTTGTTCTGGTTATTGGCGTAGCCGTCCCAGTGATCGGTCACCACCTCCATCGCCCAGAACCGCAGATACTCGTCGAGGTCGACCACCGCGCCGACCCGGGTCGCGAGCTGCGCGTCGGGCGCCGCCATCGCGGTCACCACCGCGTCGAGATCGCGGCAGTCGGGCGCCGTCGAATGGGTCTTGGGCTGGAACCCGCCGGTGCCGCCGGGCACGAAGTCACCGCCGCTCTCGTACAGTCGGCCGGTGGCGTCGGCGAAGTGCTGGGCCAGGAACTCCTCGCGCACGCTCTCGACGTGCGAGTAGACTCCGAGGTCCTCGCCGTTGACGGTGACGTGGGCGAACGCGCAGCGTGACGCCGGCAGGCCAGCCGCGCGGAACAGCCCGTAGCCCAGGCACTGGCTGATCAGCGTCCCGTCCTGGTGGTTGTTGTTGAGGGTCAGCACCTCGAGCCCGTCGATGCGCTGGCCGGGCAGGTACTCGTTGGCCTTGACCCGCAGCCCGGGCCGCGCGGTCGACAGCGAGCCGAGGTTGCCCTTCTTGCGCAGGCCGACGTTGCCGGCCGTGACGCCGTCAATCGTGACGTCGGCCGGGTAGTAGGTGTAGCCCTCGGCGGTCCGCTGGTGGGCGCAGGTGGTGTCGGACAGGTTGCTCGGGCGCGGCTGGTTGCGGAGTGCGGCCCAGTCGGCGGCCGCGAGCGTGATGTGGACGTCGAGCACGCGGTCCTTCGGGAACAGCACGGCGCTCGGGTCGATCATCGCGTCGGGGGCAGGCGACGCGTCGATGGCCCGGGCGTCGGCCGGTGGACCGGCGCCGTCATCGCCACCGCCACAGGCGGCCACCGTCACCACCAGCGCCAGAGCGATCGTCCAGGCTCGAACCGACATCGTGGGCATCGTACCTCCGCCCGCGGGGGGCCGCGCGGGGGTGTTGCACGTCGCGTGCTCACGCAGGTCCGCGGAATCCCGTCGGCGGGCACTGTCGGATCTGGCCACAACGCCGCAAAGCTCGACGCCGACGCGGTGTAGACTCGGGCCATGACGCTGCACGACCTGGAGGGCACGACGTGGACGGGACGAGCCGAGCTGTGGCTCGACAAGCTGGGCAACGAGGCCGAGCTGTGCGACTGCACCCTCGCGGTCGCGGCCGACGCGCTCACCTACGCGTGGAGCTACAAGGGCGCGCCGCACACCGGACGGCTCGCGCTGCGCCCCGACGGCGCCGACTTCTCCGATTCGTGGCATTCGCCCACGGCCATGGCCTGCACCGCCGCGCCCGCGCCGTGGGCCCTGATCGACGTGCTCGGCACCTTCGGCGCCGGCGCCGGGCCGGACTGGGGCTGGCGGATCACGCTGGCCCATCGGCCCGCCAGCGACGAGCTGGTGCTGCAGATGACGGTCATCAAGCCCTCGGGCGAGCACGGCCGCGCGGTCCGCATGATCGCGCAGCGCGCGAAGTAGTCCGGTCGTGCTCTCGACGCTGGCCGCGTGGCGACGTGAGTTTCCGGCGCTGGCCGAGCGCCCCCACGGCCAGCGGCTGGCGTACCTCGACAGCGCGTCGACCACGCTCAAGCCGCAGGCGGTGATCGACGCGGTGACCGCGGTCGCGCACCACGAGGCCGGCAACGTCCACCGCGCGGTCCACGCGCTGGCCGAGGCCGCGACCGAGGCCTACGACGACGTGCGCGTCGAGGTCGCGCGCTGGCTGGGGGCCGCGACCGACGAGATCGTGTTCACCAGCGGCACCACCGCGGCGATCAACCTGGTGGCCCAGACCTGGGGTCGGCGCCAGCTCGGGCCCGGCGACGCGGTGGTGGTGACCGCGCTCGAGCACCACTCCAACCTGGTGCCGTGGCAGCTGGTGTGCGCCGAGCGCGGCGCGACCTTGCGGATCGCGCCGCTCGACGGCGACGGCCGGGTCGAGCTCGCCGGCCTGACCACACTGCTCGACGAGCGGGTCAAGCTGGTCGCGGTCAGCCACCTGTCGAACGTGCTGGGGACGATCGCACCGATCGCGGCGATCGCGCACGCGGCCCACGCCGTCGGCGCGGTGGTGCTGGTCGACGGCGCCCAGGCGGTCGCCCACCTTGCGGTCGACGTCGCCGCGCTAGGCTGCGACTTCTACGCGTGCTCGGGCCACAAGCTGTACGGCCCGCCCGGCACCGGCGTGCTGTGGGGCCGGCGCGCGCTGCTCGACGCGATGCCGCCGTGGCAGGCCGGCGGCGAGATGGTCGCGTCGGTCGACGAGCAGGGCGCGCGCTTCCGCGAGCCGCCGCACCGGTTCGAGGCCGGCACGCCCAACATCAGCGGCGTGATCGGCCTGGGCGCGGCGGTGCGCTGGTGGCGCGGGCTCGACCGGGCCGCGGTCGCCGACCACGAGCGCGCGATCCACGCCCGCCTGCTGGCCGGGCTGCGGGCGCTGCCGGGCGTGCAGGTGCTGGGCGCGCCCGAGGCCGCGGTGGTCGCGTTCACCATCGACGGCGTCCACCCGCACGACGTCGCCACCATCCTCGATCACGACGGGGTCGCGATCCGCGGCGGTCACCACTGCGCCGAGCCGCTGCACCGCCGGCTCGGACTGGCCGCCAGCGCCCGGGCCTCGCTCGCGATCTACAGCGGCGACGATGACGTCGACGCACTGCTGGCCGGCCTGGCCCGGGTCCGCGAGCTGCTGGGGCCGCGCTCGTGAGCGCGGGTGACGTCCGCGCGCTGTACCAGGCCGTGATCGTCGATCACGATCGCGCGCCGCGCAACCACGGCCCGCTGGTCGACGCGACCGCCCACGCCACCGTCGACAATCCGCTGTGCGGCGACGTCGTCACCGTGCACATCAGGGTCGATGCCGATGGTCGGGTCGGCGCACTCGGCTTCGAGGCCCGCGGCTGCGCGCTGTGCCGGGCGGCGGCGTCGATCATGACCGAGCAAGCCCGCGGCCACGACGCCGACGAGCTGCGGGCCCTGGCCGCGCGGTTCGAGGCCTACGTCCGCGGCCCGGCAGCGCCCGACCTCGACGGCGCCGACGACGCGGCCGCGCTCGGCGAGCTCACCGCCTTCGCCGGCGTCCGTGCGTTCCGCTCGCGCCAGGCCTGCGCCACCCTGCCCTTCCGCGCGCTGCTCGCCGCGCTCAGCGAGCGAGCCTTGGCGAGCGATCAACAGTGACTCTGGGTGTTCGGGGTCACGCGTGGAGGCTCGGGGTCTACCTTCGTGCGTCCGTCGGTACAAACGCTGCGGTACATCCTCCTTGAGGCGCCGCGCGCCGCGCGCCGCCTGATCACGGAATCCACGGAACCAGGATCACGGGAACGGACCGGGACAGCCGTTCTCCTGGCAGCTCGAGCCCGGCGTGCACGGCGCGGTGCACTGATCGACGCAGTCGACGGCGCCGCACGGATAGCAGCACACCAGGCCGACCGCGCACGGCCGGGCGCCGGCGTCGAGGTCGACCGCCGAGTTGCCGCAGGCCTCGCCGGCCAGCGCGCAGCCGCCGTCGCAGCCCTGACCGTCGACCGCGGCGTCGATCGGCGCGGCGTCCTGCTGATCGCCACACCCGGCCAGCGCGAACAGCACAGCGACCAGCGAGCGCTTCATGCCAACCAGGGTACGCACCTGCGCCCCGCGCCGCCACTCACAGTTTTTCGAGGGCACGCGCGGCGGCGTCACGACCGGCGGCGACCGCGGCGCGCACGCGGTCGCGATCGAGATCCCAGGCCCCGATCGCGAGCGGGCGGCGCGGGTGAATCGTGATGACCCGGGTGCGGGCCGGGGCGTGCATCTCGGGCCGGGCCCGTGCGCCGAACGCGCGCCGGCGGGCGGTGCCGTCGGCGGCCGGGACCACCGCGAGGATGACGTCGGCGCCGCGCGCGGCAGCGGCAGCCACCGGCAGGTTGTCGGTGGCGCCGCCGTCGATGACCAGCTCGCCACGCAAGCGGATCGCCCGGCCGTACAGCAGCGGGAAGAAGCACGAGCCCAGCACCGCGAGCGCGAAGTCGGGCTCCTCGCGCGACGACAGCACCAGCGTGCGCAGGTCGCGCAGGCGGGTTGCGGTACACAGCGCCTCGATCGGGCCGGCCCGCAGATCGCCGTCGCCGACCGCGGTCCGCAGCGCGTCGTGGACGATCGTGCTCATGTCGAACGGCGAGCGGTTGTGGACCATCCGCCGCAGCGACACGATCGAGCGACCGCCGACCTGATCCCACAGCGCGGGCAGGTCGGCGCCGAGCCCGGCCGCGAACCCGCCGGCGATGATCGCGCCCGACGACGCGCCGGCGGCGAGCGCGATCGGCACGCCCGCGGTCGCCAGCTCGGCCCCGACCCCGGCGGCGAACGCGGCGCGACAGGCGCAGCCCTCGAACACCACCGCGATCGTGGGCGCGGCCCGGGCGGCGGCCGCAGGCGGAAGGGGACGAGCCAGCATCGTCGTCATCGTATATCTTGTCGGGGCTTGGCCGATCCTCCCCAGCCTCTCGAGCCCGCAAGCCCCGGCGTGGTCGGCAGCGTGCGGCGCGCGCTGGCGGCGATGCTGGCGATGCTGGCCGCGCTGTTCGTGCCGGACCGGGGCGTGCCGCCGCTGGTCGCCGCCGGGCGCTTCCGCCTGGCGATGGCGCTGGTGGTCGGCGCCGCGCTGCTCGTCGCCGCCGCCACCGGTCGCCGCCTCGACGTCGGCCCCGAGGTCCGGGCCGAGAACGCCGGCGGCGCGCCATCGAGCCGGGCCCCGGCCAAGGCCGGCTCGGCGTCGCCGGATCTCGGCGAGGTCAAGACCGACCGCCAGATCGACGACGAGATCGAGAAGCGGACCGCGGTGCTGCAGGTCAAGCTCGGGATCGGCGCCGCCCTCGGCACGCCGATCAAGCTGCTCGCGATCGCCTTCTTCCTGTTCGTGCTCGGCTCGTACGTCGGCGGCACCCCGACGTTGCAGCGCGCGCTCGCCGCCGCCGCGGTCGGCGCGCTGCCGCTGGCGGTCCGCGACGGCCTCGCCGCGATCGTGAGCTGGCGCCAGGCCACGATCTCGCCGGCCGATCTCGACGGCCTGGTCGCCAGCCGGCTCGCGGTCGCCGTCCACCATCCGCTGGTCGCGCGGCTGCTCGCGCGGGTCGACCTGTTCGCGGTCTGGTCGGTGGTGCTGTGGGGCTTCGGCCTCGCCGCCGCGGCCGGGCTCGGCCGGGTCCGCGCGTTCACGACCGTGGTCGTCGGTTTCACGCTCTACGTTCTCCTCACCACGGCAGGTGGCTGATGTCGATCGCACGCTGGATCTTCGCGCTGGTGGTGGTCGCCCTGGTCGGCCTGGTGACCCTGTCGAGCCTGAAGCCGCACCACGCCCGACCGGTGGCGGTCCACACCACGACCGCGGCCCGGGCCGCCATCACCCGCACCGTCAGCGGCGCCGGCAAGCTCGAGCCGGCCCGCAAGGTCAACGTGTCGTCGAACATCACCGGCGTGCTGCTCGACCTCAAGGTCGCAATCGGCTCGGCGGTGACCAAGGGCCAGGCCATCGGCCAGATCGACACCTCGCGCTACCGGGCGCAGGTCGCGCAGCAGGCGGCCCAGCTGCGCGCCGCCGAGGCCGACGCCCGCCGGGCCCGCGAGCGCGCGGTCTACCTGGTCGCCGAGGAGGCCCGCGCCGCCGATCTGGTCAAGAGCCACGTCATCAGCGACGCCGAGCTGGCCCAGGCCCGCTCGGCCCGCCAGCTGGCTGAGTCCGACCGGGCCGCGGCCGACAGCCGGGCCCAGATGGCGCGGGCGGTCCTCGACGAGGCCCAGACCGCGCTGGGCTGGTCGACCTTGACCGCGCCGGTGGCCGGCACCGTCCTCGCGATCAACCACCGGGTCGGCGAGCGGGTCCGCGGCAGCGACTTCGCCGAGGACGTCATCCTGGTGCTCGGCTCGGTCGGCGAGGTCGACGTCCGGCTCGAGGTCGGCGAGCACGACGTCAT
>JAYVSF010000854.1:0-3720 GCA_043775605.1 Myxococcales bacterium | reverse complement strand
GCCGGGTTCGGCGTCCATCGGGCGCCGTCCTCGGAGGTGGTGATACGCCCCGGCTTGTGGAGGAGGACGAAGCGATCGCCGAGGTAGCGGATCTGGGCGAACGTGCCCGCCGCGTCCAGGTTCACCGTCTGCCAGTCGTCGCCAGTCCTCGACGACACGACGGTCGAGTCTCCGACCGCGACGAAGATACCGTGGCCGAACGCGAGCTTGCTCAGGTGCTCCTTCTCGGGCTCGCCCTGGGGATCCCAGTCGATCCCGTCCTTCGACGTGAGGATGATCCGGCCCGCGTTATTGCCGCGGCTCTGCCCGACCGCGACGAAGACGTCGTTGCCGTACGCGACGCGGGTCAGGCGGTAGTTGTGGACTTGCGGTGCGAGGTGCCAGTCCCTGCAGTCGTCCGACCACAGGATGGTGCCGTCGAGCCCGACCACGACCACGCGCGACCCCGACCACGCGACGCCGATCAGATCGGCCGACACTCCCGAGACTTCGCGGATCCATCGCGGCCTCTTCGTGTCGCCAGCGCGATCAGCCCATGGTGGTACGGCGACTGCTGGTCGGGGAGCATCAACGGCGGCGGCGAAGCGACGGCCCTTGGCTACTACAACGGTGCGTACTGGGCCAACGCCGACGCGCAGTGGGGCGCGGCCGGTGGCATCGGCGCTTGTAACGGCTGGATGTACGTGCGCTGATCAACGCTGCCAACGTTGTCGGCGGGGGCGGGCGTGGGCTACTGTCAGAACGTGCAGTCCCGCCCTGCCGGCAGCGTCGAACCCGACGCCGCGCCCCATGGGTGCGAGGTGCCGCCGACCGGCGCCGACGCGCTCGACGGCTTTCATCCGCTGGTCGCGGGCTGGTTCCGCGAGCGGCTGGGCCCGCCGACCGCACCGCAGCGTGACGGCTGGCCGTCGATCGCCGCCGGTCGCGACACGTTGATCGCCGCGCCGACCGGGTCGGGCAAGACCCTGGCCGCGTTCCTGGCCTGCCTCGATCGGCTGGTGCGCGACGGCCTGCGGGCGCCGCTCGCCGACGCGACCCGGGTGCTGTACGTGTCGCCGCTCAAGGCGCTGTCGAACGACATCCACAAGAACCTCGAACAGCCGCTGCGCGAGCTGACCGAGCGCGCGGCCCGCGAGGGTGTCCGGATCCCGGACATCCGGGTCGGGGTCCGGACCGGCGACACCCCCAACAGCGAGCGCGAGAAGATGGCGCGGCGGCCGCCACACATCCTGGTGACCACGCCCGAGTCGCTCTACATCCTGTTGACGTCCGGGCGGGGCCGGTCGGCGCTGGCCGCAGTCGACACCGTCATCGTCGACGAGATCCACGCCATCGCCGGCGACAAGCGCGGCTGCCACCTGGCGCTGTCGCTCGAGCGCCTCGACCGGCTGGTGACCGCGGCCGGCGGCCGGGCGCCGACCCGGGTCGGGCTGTCGGCGACCCAGAGGCCGATCGAGCGGGTGGCTGCGTTGCTGGTCGGCAGCCGGCGGCCGCCGCCGCTGATCGTCGACAGCGGTCACCGCCGCGACGTCGACCTCGCGATCGAGATCACTGACGACGAGCTGGGCGCGGTCGCGTCCAACGAGCAGATGGGTCGGGTCTACGACCGCATCGCCGAGCTGGTCGGCCAGCACCACACAACGCTGGTGTTCGTCAACACCCGGCGCATGGTCGAGAAGGTGTCGCACCAACTCGAGGAGCGGCTGGGCGCCGAGCAGGTCGTGGCCCACCACGGCTCGATGGCGCGCGAGCGACGGCTGCTGGCCGAGCAGCGGCTCAAGGCCGGCGACGTCAAGTGCGCGGTCGCGACCGCGTCGCTCGAACTCGGCATCGACGTCGGCGCGGTCGATCTGGTGATCCAGCTCGGCTCGCCGCGGTCGCTGGCGACCTTCATCCAGCGGGTCGGCCGCTCCGGCCACTCGCTGGGCGCGACCCCCAAGGGCCGGCTGTTCGCGCTGACCCGCGATCAGCTGCTCGAGTGCGCGGCGCTGATCCGCGGGCTGCGCGGCGGCAACCTCGACGAGCTGACCGTGCGCGACGCGCCGCTCGACATCCTGGCCCAGCAGATGGTCGCGACCTGCGCCGCCGAGGAGCTCGGCGAGGACGAGCTGTTCGCGCTGGTCACCGGGGCCGCGCCCTACGCCGCGCTGACCCGGACCCGCTTCGACGAGCTGGTGACGATGCTGTCGGAGGGCGTGTCGGACCGCCGGCGGATCGGGCTCCTGCTCCATCGCGACGGCGTCAACCACCGGCTCAAGGGCCGGCGCGGCGCGCGGTTGCTGGCCATCACCTCGGGCGGCGCCATCCCCGACAACGCCAACTACGCGGTGGTCGAGCACCCGAGCGGGACCCGGGTCGGCGACGTCGACGAGGACTTCGCGATCGACTCGCGCTCGGGCGACGTCTTCCTGCTCGGCAACACCGCGTGGAAGATCCACCGGGTCGAGACTGGTCGGATCTTCGTCGAGGACGCCCGCGGCCAGGCGCCGACCATCCCGTTCTGGTTCGGCGAGGCGCCGGCCCGGACCCGCGAGCTGTCCGACGAGGTCTCCGACCTGCGCGGCGAGCTCGACCGCCGGCTCACCGCTGGTGCCGGCTGGGACACGATCGCGGCCTGGCTGATGGCCGAGGCGTCGATGTCGCGGGTCGCGGCCGAGGGCCTGATCGCGTACCTGGCCGCCAGCCGCGCGGTGCTGGGTGCGTTGCCGCGCAAGGATCTGCTGATCGCCGAGCGGTTCTTCGACGAGGGCGGCGGGATGCAGCTGGTCATCCACGCGCCGCTCGGCGGCCGGCTCAACCGGGCCTGGGGCCTGGCCTTGCGCAAGCGCTTCTGCCGCGGCTTCAACTTCGAGCTGCAGGCCGCCGCCACCGACGACGGCATCGTGATCTCCCTGGGCCAGCCCCACAGCTTCCCGCTGGCCGACGTCTTCAGCTTCCTGGCGCCGGCCCAGGCCGAGCCGCTGCTGATCCAGGCGGTGCTCGACCAGCCGGTGTTCGAGGTCCGCTGGCGGTGGAACGCGACCCGCGCGCTGATCGTGGCGCGGCGGATGGGTGGCAAGAAGGTCGCGCCCCACCTGGTGCGGATGCGGGCCGCCGATCTGCTGTCGGTGGTGTTCCCGCACGCCCAGGCCTGCCCCGAGACGCTGACCGGCGAGCGCGAGATCCCGGATCATCCGCTGGTGTTCGAGACCCTGCGCGACTGCCTGGTCGAGGCGATGGACGGCGCCGGCTTGACCGCGCTGTGCGGCGCGATCGAGCGCGGCGAGATCCAGGTCATGGCGGTGGACACGGTCGAGCCGTCGCCCTTGTGCCACGAGCTGCTCAACGCCAACCCGTACGCGTTCCTCGACGACGCGCCGCTCGAGGAGCGCCGGACCCGCGCGGTCAACCTGCGGCGGGGGCTGCCGGCCGAGCTGGCCGAGACCACCGGCGCGCTGGCGCCCGAGGCCATCGCCGCCGCCGAGGACGAGGCGGCGCCGCCGGTCCGCGATCTCGACGAGCTGCACGACGTGCTGCTGACCCGGTGGCTGGTGCCGGTCGACGTCGCGCTGGCGCTGGCGCCGGCGGCGCGGGTGTGGCTGGCGACCCTGGCGGCGGCCGGGCGCGCCACCCGGCTGTCGTGGCCGACCGACGACGGCCTGGCCTGCGCATGGGTCTCGGCCGAGCGGCTGGCCGGCGTGTGCGTGGCGCTGCCAGCGTCGGTGGTGGCCGAGCCGGCGA
>JAYVSF010000853.1:0-3224 GCA_043775605.1 Myxococcales bacterium | reverse complement strand
GCTCCGAGAACACGAACGGCGCGATCTCGAGGAAGATCTTCGAGAACCCGATGCGCCAGGTGTGCGGATCGTCGCCCATCAACATCCAGTGGCCACCGTGGCGCCGCCGCATGGTCTCGCCGAGCCAGGCGCCATACGTGAACCAGATGTCCCAGTGGCCCTCGTCCTTGAGGTCGAGCTCTTCCTTGTCGCCGATCTGGCCGAACAGCCAGGTGTCGAAGGTGATGAGCTCGATCGGCACCGCCAGCGCGATCGCCCCGGCGTCGCCCTCGACGTCGGCGATGGCGCCGACCACGTCGCCGTCGGGATCGATCAGCTCGTCGAGCACGAGGTCGGCCTGGCCGCGGACCTTGGACGAGAACCGGTAGGCGCCCTCGCGCAGCTCGGTCATCGCCTTCTCGAAGCGCTGCTGGGCCTCGGCCTCGGCCGCCGCCAGCTTCTGCGCGCTCTCGGACTTCTTCTTCGAGGACGCGGGCTTGTCTTCGTGCTCGTCGGGTTCCGCCACGGGCCGGAGAGTAGCCGAGCGCGGGCCGGGGGCAACCAGGCGATGCGGCATTCGCCCGCGGGCGGCCGGCCCCCGAGGCTCGTGGCCCGGTACGTACGTTCCTGCTACCCTGTACGTACGATGGTCAAGCGCCTGACCCGCCAGGGCAACAGCATCGCGGTCGTCCTCGATCGCCCCATCATCGAGGCCGCCCAGCTCGACGAAGGCCAGGAGGTCGAGATCTCGACCGACGGCGACGTCATCATCATCACCCCCGTCCGCTCGAAGAGCCGCCAGGCCAAGTTGCGGGCGGTCATGAACCGCGTCCACGACAAGTACGCGGGCGCGTTCCGCCGCCTTGCCCAGTGAGCGAGCGCTACACCTACCTCACACTCGACGAGGTCCTGGCGATCCACGCCGATCAGATCGAGCGCTACGGCGGGATGATGGGCATCCGCGACCGAGGCGGGCTGGAGTCAGCGCTGGCCATGCCGCGGGCCGGTTTCGGCGGCGAGCTGATGCACCCGACGATCTTCGAGCAGGCGGCCGCCTACCTGTTCCACCTCGGCCGCAACCACCCGTTCGTCGACGGCAACAAGCGGGTCGCGCTGGCCGTGGCCCTGGCCTTCCTCGGGCTCAACGACGTCGAGTTCGACGCCACCGAGGACGAGATCGTCGAGCTGGTGCTCGGCGTCGCCACCGGCACCCTGAGCAAGGCCGCGGTGGCCCAGTTCCTCGCGGCCCACGGCGGCTGACGGTCAGGTGGTCTCGGGCTGCCAGAGCGGCTCGGGATGGCCGTCCTTGTGCACCGCCCACCGGCCGAACACGAACAGCGCGTCGGACAGCCGGTTGAGGTAGATCACGGCCAGGTCGCCGACGTCCTCGGTGGCGGCCAGCGCGACCACCAGCCGCTCGGCGCGCCGGCAGGTCGTGCGGGCCAGGTGCAGGTACGCCGACACCCAGCCACCTCCGGGCAGGACGAAGCTGCGCAGCGGCGGCAGGTCGTCGTTGAGCGCGTCGATGTCGCGCTCGAGCGCGTCGACGTGGCGAGCCTCGATCCGCGGCAGCCGGGCCCGGGTCTCGGCGTCGCCGCAGGCCAACTCGGCGCCGAGGTTGAACAGCTCGTTCTGCACCCGGTGGACGATCGGCCCGAAGTGCTCGGCGGTGGCCGAGCCGACCAGCGCGGTGCGGACCAGGCCCATGACCGCGTTGAGCTCGTCGAGGGTGCCGTAGGCCTCGATCCGCGGGTTGGCCTTGCTGACCCGCTCGCCGCCGATGAGCGACGTCTGCCCGGCGTCGCCGCCCTTGGTGTAGACCTTGTCGATGCGCATGGGCGCAGGCTAGCCCGGCGGCCGGGCGTCGTCGACGGGCCGGTGGCGAGTGCGGCTGGCCCGCGGTCGGCTCGGCGAGGCCTCCGCGACCCGGGTCGGGGCCGACCAGCGAGCCTTGGCGAGCGATCAAGCATGACTCTGGGTGTTCGGGGTCACGCGTGGAGGCTCGCGGTCTGCCTTCGCCCGTCGTCGCTCCCCTCGCACGGGGTCAGGGCCAGAAGGCGTCGAGGGAGACTTCGCGGTCGACGAGGTCCTGAGAGTGTGAGTTGGCAAGGACGCCGGCGGTGGTGACGAAGGCGAGCTGGAGATTCTTGCGAGTCTTGGTCTCGCGCTGGAAGACGGCGAGCTTGCGCCGGAGATCGTCGGCGTAGGACTTGGTGATGATGAATGGGTTGACCGTGTGCTTCAGCTCGCAGACGGAGATGACATCGTCGGCGCGGTCGATGAGGAGATCGATCTGCGCGCCGTCCCCGTCGGCATCGGCGGAGCGGTGTTGCCACGACGAGGCCTCGGTGCGAACCCCGCTGATGCCGAGAGCGCGCTCAATCTCGGCGACGTGCTTGGTGCACAGGGCCTCGAATGCGAGGCCGGCCCACGCGTTCCATTTCGGCGTGCCGCGGACGGAGGCCCAATCGCCACGCTTGCTCGGGCGGCGGCCCTCGAGCCACTGGAAGTGGAAGAGGGAGAGCTCGTCGATCAGCCGGTAGAAGCGGTCGCGCTGGGTGCGGCCGAAGGGGATGACGGTCTGGATGAACCCGGCCTCCTCGAGGTTCGTGAGGATCCCGTTGATGCCGCCACCGGAGGTCGCCCCGACGGCGCGGTGCAGCTCGTCGCGCGCCACGCCGCGCTTCGTATGAGCGAGCTGGGCGACGACGCGCCGGTACATCGCGTCGTCGGCGACGATATGTGGCCACAGATCTGATTGATGATGGAGTTGTGGCCACGGATCGGGGTCGGGGTCGCGGGCGCGGATCTCCTGTCACGGGCGCCTGCAGCGCGAAGCGCGAGGTCGGTCCGCGACCACTCGCTACGCCATACACGCTCCTGGGGCGCTCCGCTCGTGACAAGCCCGGGAGACCGCGCCGGGCCAGGCCGGGCCAACCGGACGTGGCCAGCTTTCGTGCCAGCGTCGCGCCACGCCGATCTCGATGGTTGGCGGCGCGCCCGTCCGGTAGCCGGCCACAGGCGTCCGGTGGCCGGCCACACCGTCCGGCCGCCGGACACGATCGACGCGCGATCGCGGGGTTGGCCCCGGCATTGGATGTGCAAGAGCGGCCCGCGTGCCGTCCCTGGAGCATGAGGCCCCGCTCGTGGTGCTGCGCGAGGCGCCGGACCTGGTGCCGGCGCTGTTGCGCGAGGCGCTGGGCGTCGTGCTGCCGAGCTTCGCCGGCGTCGAGGTCGAAGACGCC
>JAYVSF010000852.1:0-7184 GCA_043775605.1 Myxococcales bacterium | reverse complement strand
AGGGTTTCGGAATGTCGGCCTGCTCGCGACGCCCAACCCTCGACTCTGATTCCGTACAGATCGGGCCGGCACTCCGGTGCCGGGCCGATCGATCGATGACACAGGGTTGGTTTCTGCCAACCCTGTGAGCGACTCGCGGGTCCGCGCCCGACGGTTCGAGGGCGCCGGATGGTGGACAGGTGCGCGAAGGGTGGGCAGCATCGGGACATGGACCGAGATGTCAGCGAGCTCACCGCCAAATACACCTACGGCACCTGGCGCTACCAGAAGGGCTGGAAGCCGCTCCACGTCACCCGGGCCGACGGCTGCTACTTCTGGGACAAGGCCGGCAAGCGCTACCTCGACCTGTCGTCGCAGCTCATGTGCTCGAACCTCGGCCACCAGAACCAGGCCGTGGTCGAGGCCATCTGCAAGCAGGCCCGCGAGCTGGCGTTCATCAGCCCGGCGTTCGCGTGCGACGTCCGCGCCGACCTGTCGCTGAAGCTGCTCGAGGTCATGCCCAAGGGCCTCGACAAGTTCTTCTACGCGACCAGCGGCACCGAGGGTAACGAGGCCGCGATCAAGATCGCGCGCCTCTACACCGGCAAGCACAAGATCATCGCGCGCTACACGAGCTATCACGGCTCGACCGCCGGCGCGATCGCGGCCACCGGCGACTACCGACGCTGGAGCATCGAGCCGACCGGCGCCATCCCCGGCGTGCTGCACGGCCCCGAGGTCAACTGCTACCGCTGCCCGCTCGGCCGGAGCTACCCGAGCTGCGCGACCGCGTGCGCCGACTACCTGGCCTACATGATCGACCACGAGGAGAACGTGGCGGCGATCCTGATCGAGCCGATCGTCGGCACCAACGGCATCCTGATCCCGCCCGACGAGTACCTGCCCAAGCTGGCGGCGATGGCCAAGGCCCGCGGCGTCCTGCTCATCGCCGACGAGGTCATGAGCGGCTGGGGCCGCACCGGCGACTGGTTCGCGGTCAACCACTGGGGCGTGACGCCCGACATCCTGGTCACCGCCAAGGGCGTCACCAGCGCCATGGCCCCGCTCGGCGTGGTCGCGACGTCGCGGGCCATCGCCGATCACTTCGACGATCACTACTTCGCCCACGGCCACACCTACGAGGCCCACCCGCTGACCCTGGCCCCGGCGATCGCGGCGATCGACGAGTACCGCCGCCTCGATCTGATCGAGCGGGCCAAGACCCAGGGCGCCAAGCTCGGCGTCATGCTGCGCGAGCTCGCGACCCGTCACCCGTCGATCGGCGACGTCCGCGGCATGGGCCTGTTCTGGGCCCTCGACCTGGTCAAGGATCGCGCCACCCGCGAGCCGTTCAACACGCCCCAGGACAAGGTCGCCCGCAAGCCGATGGTGATCGACGAGATCACCGGCGACCTGATGAAGCGCGGCGTGTTCTGCATGGGCTGGATGAGCCACCTGGTCATCGCGCCGCCCTTGATCATCGACGACGAGCAGCTCACCGAGGCGGTCACCGCGCTCGACGCCTCCCTGGCGATCGCCGACGCCCGGATCGGCGCCGCGTCGTAGCCCGGTCAGCCCGGATAGATGCGGTCGATCGCCCACGCCGTGCCGCTCTGGGTGAGCTGGACGTCCGCGCGCTGGGTCGCGCCGGCACCGTCGACGGCGGTCACGGTCACCATGACCCTCGACTGCTCGTGCGGCATCTCGCGGAAGGCGACCGCGGTCACCTGCTGGTAGCCCTTGGTCGCGAGCTCGCCCGCGACGCTGTCGATGATGGCCTGGGTCTCGGGGGTCGCCGGCGTGGTGGGGAACATGTCCCCCAGGAACGCGGCGAGCTCGGTGGCGGTCGGTTCGAGCGGCTTGGTGGTCACGGGGGCGACGCTAGCACGCCACCACGCGCCCGCCCGCCTACTCGATGTAGGGCTCGTGGCAGACGAGCTCGAGGTTGTGGCCGTCGGGATCGAGGACGAACGCGCCGTAGTAGGCCGGGTGGTAGTGGGCGCGGACGCCGGGCGCGCCGTGGTCGGTGCCGCCGGCGGCGAGGGCGGCGGCGTGGAACGCGGCCACCACCGAGCGGGTCGCGCTGCGGATCGCGACGTGCTGCGACCCGGTCGGGGTGCCCTTGACCAGCCACAGGTCGGGCTTGCCGGCGACGCCGAGGCCGACCGCGAACGGGTTGTCCGCGTCAGGGTACTGCTTGAGCAGCTCGTAGCCGGTGGGCGCGAGCGCGGCCAGGTAGAAGTCGCGGGCGCGGACGACATCGGTGACGTGGACGCTGACGTGATCGATCATGGCGCCGCATTGTAGCCGAGGGCGCGATACCGCGTGGCCGGTCGGCGTGGCGTACGAGCGTCGCGCCCACTCGGTTGCGTCGCGCCTGGGATGCTCGGGTCCTGCCCTGGCTGTCACGTGAGCGCCGCGATGTCGTCGGCCGTGAAGCCGTAGTCGGCCAGCACGACGGCAGTGTGCTCGCCGAGCCGGGGCGGCGGGGTCGGCGACGCGGGCGCGCCGAGCGGGGTCCGGACCTGGCGCAGCGGCCCGGCGGCGCCACCGTCGACGGTGAAGAACACCTCGCGCGCGACGTGCTGGGGATGGCCCTCGAGCTCGTCGAGCTCGAGCACCGGCTCACAGCAGGCGTCGTGGGCGGCCAGCACCTCCAGCCAGGCGTCGCGGGTGCGGGTGGCGAGGATCGCGGCGATCTCGGCGCGGATGCGCTCCTGCTGGGCCGGCCCGGCGACCAGCTCCGACAGGTCGGGCGGGCGGCCGATCGCGGTGTTGAAGGCGATCCAGAACTTGGGCTCGAGCGCGCCCACCGACAGGTAGCGATCGTCGGCGGTGCGGTAGACAGCGTAGCAGGCGCCACCGCCGTTGAGGATCTCGGCGCCGCGGGTCGGATGCGCGCCGCAGTCGAGGTTGCCGAGCTCGGCGGCCAGCAGCGCGAGCGCGCCCTCGGTCATCGAGATGTCGAGGTGCGCGCCGACCCCGGTGCGCTCGCGGCCGAGCAGCGCCGCCAGGATGCCGGTCGCGCTCCACAAGGCGCCGCCGGCGAGGTCGGCGATCTGCACACCGGGCATCGCCGGCGGCCGGCCGGGCCCCTCGGCGCCCATCGCCAGCACCCCGGCCAGGCCGAGGTAGTTGAGGTCGTGCCCGGCGCGGTGGACGTAGGGCCCGGTCTGGCCGTAGCCGCTGATCGAGCAGAGCACCAGCCGCGGGTTGACCGCCGCCAGCGCGGCCCAGCCCAGGCCGAGCCGATCGAGCACGCCGGGCCGGAAGCTCTCGACCACGACGTCGGCCTTGGCGGCGAGGCGCAGGAACGCGGCGTGGTGCGCGGGCCGCTTGAGATCGAGCGCGAGCGAGCGCTTGCCGCGGTTGACCGCGAGGTAGCGGCCGCTGACCCCGGCCTTGGCTGGCGGGATCGCCCGCAGGTAGTCACCGACCTTCGGGTCCTCGACCTTGACCACGTCGGCGCCGAGGTCGGCGAGGATCATCGTGAGGTACGGCCCGGGCAGGAGCCGCGACAGATCGAGCACCCGGAGACCGTCGAGCGGACGCGCCATGGCCGATGGTTGTGCCGCGCGCAGCCCGGTCGCCACCGCGCCGCCCCGAAAACGAACACGGCGGGCACGAGGCCCGCCGCGCACCGTCACATCGGTGAGGACGATCAGGAACCCGTGGCGCGTCTCGCGGGCCGACCGAGGAAGGCAGACCCCGACCTGCCCTCGTGACGCCGAACACCCAGAGTCATTGTTGATCGCTCGCCAAGGCTCGCTATCCGTTCGCGAGCGCGAACAGGCTCTGGAGCTTCATCGCCAGCATCGGATCGCCCGAGACCCGGAGCTTGCCCTGGAAGTAGAGCTGCATGCCGGCGTTGGGATCGGCGAGCATCGACATGAAGTCGACGTGATCCATGTCGATGGTGCACTGGGCCTTGCCCGAGTCGCCACGGACGCAGGTCGGCGGCTCGGCGGTCAGATCCGCGGTCCACTCGCCGCCGCCGTCGCCGGCGATCTTGAACGCATAGATGGCGTTGATCTCGCGCGCTTTGTCCGGGTGCAGCAACAGGCCAGCGGGAACTTGGGTGTCGAACGCGTCCGCCGCGCTCTTGGGCATCTCGGGCATCGTCAATCCTCCATGAGGCCGGGATGGGGTGGCAGCATGCCTGCCCCGAAAGTTCGAGCGGTGTACCGCGCGATCCGATCGAGGGTCAAGGAGACGGGCGAGCCGGTAAGGTCGTGACGGAAGCGAGCCTTGGCGAGCGTCGGTCAGTTCGTCGTCAGGGCGCGAACAGCGCGACCCGGTCGCCGTCGAAGAACGCGACGATCGCCGCCCGGGTGCTGGCGACCGCGACCGGCTCGGCGCGGCCGTCGACGCCGGGGTCGGGCAGCGGCCACCACCAGCCGGCGGCGACCAGGACATCGTGACGCAGGCTGGCGTCCGTGCGGACAGCGGTGACGGGCGCGGCGGCGCCATCGCCGGGGGCGTCGGCGAGGACGGTCAGCCCGGGCAGGACGCGCGCGCCGGTGGGATCGACCACCAGCGACCGCGTGCCAGCCAGCCGGCGGGTCCACGGCGGTTGCCCGGGCCCGAGCGCGATGACGTCGTCGGCGGTGTCGGCCTCGACGGCGCGGCCGGCGATCCGACGGGCGCGACCGGTGGCCAGCTCGACGGCGAACTGACAGGCGCCGCGACCGACGGTCGCCGTGGCCGATGCGTCATTGCCGGCCAGGCGCCAGGGCCCCGGCTCGCTGGCGCAGGCGGCGGCGGCGGCGGCGCTCGCGCGGATCGCCCCGGCTCGCACGATCGCGCCGTCACGGGCGTGGACCCAGGTCACGCACGCCAGCACCGCGTCGCCGGGATCGGCGGCGACCGCGCCGGTGCAGTCATCGAGCAGCACCAGCGCGTCACCGAGCGCGAGCGGCGCGGCCAGGCTCGGTGACGCCGGGCGGCGCCACGCCACCACGCCGCCGTCGACGGTCAGCGCGACCCAGCCGACCCGCGAGCCGGCGACGATCACCCGATCGCCGACGATCGTCGGCGGATGCGCGACCAGGTCGAGCCCGCGCGCGCCGTCGGGGATCGTGACCTGCCAGCGCGGTGGGCGCTGCGGCCAGGCGTCGAGGTCGACGACCGTGCCCGCCGGTGGGCGCAGTGCGCGCGCGGGGGCGGCCACCCTGCCCGACCCGTGCCGCACCCACAGCAGGATCAGCCCGGCGGCGACCACGTGCAGCCCGGCCAGCAGTACGAACCCGCGCTTCAACCGTGCTTGCCCTCGCCGCCCTTCTTGCGCCGGGCCTGGGCCTCGCGGAAGCGATCGGCCCAGCCGTCGCGGTTGACCTGCATCACCCGCGACAGCGCCAGCGCGCCGCGCGGGACGTCCTTGGTCACCGTCGAGCCCGAGGCGACGTAGGCGTCGCGACCGACCGTGACCGGCGCGACCAGCTGGGTGTCGGAGCCGATGAACGCGCCGGCCTCGATGGTCGTGAAGTGCTTGGTGAAGCCGTCGTAGTTGCAGGTGATCGTGCCGGCGCCGATGTTGGCGCGGGCGCCGATCGCGGCGTCGCCGAGGTAGCTCAGGTGGTTGGCCTTGGCCCCGGCCATGAGGTGGGCCTTCTTGGTCTCGACGAAGTTGCCGACCTTGACGTCGTCATCGAGCACCGTGCCCTCGCGCAGGTGCGCGAACGGGCCGACCTGGGCCCGCGGCCCGATCGTGCTCTTGGTCGCGACGGTGTACGGCTTGACCACCGCGCCGGTGGCGACGATCACGTCGGTCAGCACGCAGCCGACGTCGAGCGACGCGCCGTCGCCGATCCGGGTCTTGCCGCGCAACGCGACGCCCGCGGCCAGCGTGACGTCCCGGCCGATCGGCCCGACGTCGGCGTCGACGAAGGTGGTGGCCGGCGACGCCATCGTGACCCCGGCCCGCATCAGGTCGTCGTTGATGCGCCGGCGCGCGGCGGCCTCGACCGCGGCCAGGTCGACGCGATCGTTGATGCCAGCGACCTCCTCGTACGGCGTGTCGAGGACGGTGGCGCCGCCGCGGGTCGCGGCCCGGGCCACCAGGTCGGTGAGGTACAGCTCGCCCTTGGCGTTGTCGGCGCGCAGGGTCGCGAGGTCGGCCCGCAGGTGGCCGAGCCGGATGGCGTAGAAGCCGGCGTTGCAGTCGGCGATCGTGCGCTCGGCGGCGGTGGCGTCGACGTGCTCGACGATCTTCAGCAGGCGGCCGGCATCGTCGCGGACCAGGCGGCCGTAGCCGGTCGGCCGGTCGGGCACCATCGACAGCAGCGCCAGGCCGGCGGCGCTGGCGGCGCACGCGGTGACCAGGCCGGCGATGCGCTCGGCGCGGAGCAGGGGCGCGTCGCCCGACAGGATCACGACGATGCGGTCGTCGGGCTCGGCGGCCAGCGCCGGCAGCGCGCTCTGCACGGCGTGGCCGGTGCCGCGCGGCTCGGCCTGGCGGACCACCGCGATCGCGCCGGCGCCGTAGCGCCCGTCGAGCATGGCCTGCACCGCCTCGAGCTGGTGCCCGAGGATCGCGACCACCCGCTCGGCGCCGCCGGCCCGGGCCGCCTCGACCACCCACGCCAGCAGCGGCCGACCGGCGACCTCGTGCAGGACCTTGGCTCGCGCGCTCTTCATCCGGGTACCGAGGCCAGCGGCCATGATCAGGACGACGGGAGACGAGGACATTGTCGGCAAGATAGCAGAGGCGTCGGCGGCGCCGACCGGCGGCTGCTACAACCGTGCGGTGAGACTCGGGGCCGTCGCGGTCGCGCTGCTGATGGCCGGACCAGGGTGCCGGCGCGCGTCGGCGCCTGCCGCGGGTTCGCCCGTCGACGAGCGCGGCGGCCGCGCGCGGCCGGCCGGCGTGGTCGCGGCCTCGGTGATCGACAGCCACGTCCACCTCGCGTACTGGCCGGTCGGTGACGAGCTCGCCGCCACCGGCGTCGGCGCGGCGATCGATCTCGGCGCGCCTCTCGACGCGATCGGCGGCGTCCAGCCGCTGACGGTGCTGTGGGCCGGCCCGATGCTGACCCGGCCTGGCGGCTATCCGATCGACGCCTGGGATCCGGGCGGCTTCGGCGCCGGCTGCGCCGACCGCGCGTGCGTCGAGGCCGCGGTCGCCAGCGCCGCCGGGCGCGGCGCGCGGGTGATCAAGGTGGCGGTCGCCGCCGACGGGCTCGACCCGATGTTGCTCGCGGTCGCGG
>JAYVSF010000851.1:0-1513 GCA_043775605.1 Myxococcales bacterium | reverse complement strand
CACCACCACCGACGGCTCGCCGCCGGGGTAGTAGCCGAGGCCCCAGCCGTCGGGCAGGGTCCGACCGGGGGCCAGGCAGCGGAGATCGAACGACGGTGCCAGCTCGCCCTCGAAGGACATCGCGAGGAGGTTGGGCAAGCGCCGACTCTACCCTGCGATCCGTGTGTGATGTATTCGCGACCGGGCGATCGCATGGTGGGGATCATGAAGCCTAGGTCCGGTCGTCAACCTCGTCCCCGTCGTACAGCTCGAGCGCGAGCTGGCCAGCGCCGTCGGCCCGCAACAGCTCGCGCACGCCGTCGTCGCGCAGCCGGGCCCGCAGCCGGCCGAGCGCGACGTCCCAGCGGTGGCGGAGCGCGGCGACGTCGGGCGAATCGGGCCAGACCGCGCGGGCCAGCACCTCCCAGCCGGTCGGCCCCTGGCACGCGATCAGCTCGCTGAGGATGCGGGCGCCGGTGCCGCCGAGCGTGATCACCGCGCGGTTGCAGCGATGGAGCTGGACCGTGTCGTAGAACGCGACGATGCGGATCGCCTCGACGATGCCGCAGCCGGCCACGGTCGCCGACGGTTCGGCCTGGCCGATCGGCACCGGCACCAGGGTGAAGCGGACGCCGGCGACCTCGAAGCTGTCGCCGGCCTTGAGCTCGACCGCGTCGTGATCGCGCAGGCGGACCCGCCAGGCCAGGCCGATCGACCACAGGTGAGCGTGGGCGTCGAGCTCGACCTTGCCGACGATCCGCGGGGGCACGCCGACCACGCTCGCGACCTGCGACAGCAGGCGGATCGGCTGGCCCTGGGCGCGGATGCCGAGCAGCTCGAGGGGGGTGACCACGTTGACCACGGTCAGGCTCAGCTCGTCGGCCAGCACCACCACCAGGCCCGGCCGCAGCACCGCGTCGTTCATCGGCTTGCCGCCGATCACCAGCAGCCGGCGCAGCGACAGCAGGTGCAGCTCGCCGTGGCGCAGGCTGACGAAGGCGTGGGCCTCCGACACGCGCGGATCGTCGATCACCGCGGCCGCGCTGGGCGTGCGTCCGATCAGGTCACCGGGGCCGACCTCGACCTCGCGACCATCGGGGAGGCGCAGGAGGGCGGTTGCGCGCATGATCCGTGCTTTCTCGCGGTCGCCCGCGGCGTTGCCGCGCTGACAACGTTGAAGGGAACACGACCGTCTCGACTCGGCAACCCGGCGCGGACGTCGACGGCCGTGCGGCTCGCGGATGGCTCACGACCTCGCGGGGCTGGCCGATCTCACGGATCTCTCACACCGGGCCCTTGGCGCGCCGGTCAGTCGCAGACCGGGGCCGCCGCCGGCGCCGAGCCGTCGAGTGGCATGCCGCCGATCGCCACACCGCGCAGCGACGCATTGACCACCTCGATGCGGCGGTTCTGGGCCCGGCCGTCGGCGGTCGAGGGGTCGGCGACCGGCTTGCTGTCGCCAACGGCCGCGGCCAGCATGCGGTCGCAGGCGATGCCCTCGCCGACCAACCAGCGGCCGACCGCGAGCGCGCGA
>JAYVSF010000850.1:0-4837 GCA_043775605.1 Myxococcales bacterium | reverse complement strand
GCACGGTGGCGATGGAGGCGAGCTGGAATCGGCTGCGGACGATCATCGTGTGCACTCTCGGTGAAAACGCGCGGAGGGGACGAGGGGACGAGGGCCGGGGGCGGCGTCCACTACTCGAGTTTCACGATCGGGGCCTCGACATCGGACACCGCGCCGACCTCGTCGGGCTCGGCCCGCAGCTCGGACGCGGTCGGGAAGTCCTCGGGCTTGATCTGGCCGAGCTCACGCTCGCACAGGCGCGACCAGCTCGAGAACCAGCCGAAGTCGGTCGAGGCCTTGAGGCAGGCGCTGAAGCCGTCGAGCGACTTCGCCTCGTACGGCTCGGCGACCTCGGTGAGCTTGTCGCAGTACAGGTCGACGGCCTCCTCGTAGGGCCGGATGAAGGCCGGGACCTCGGCGGTGTAGAGCGCGTCGGAGAAGGTCTGCGAGATCTGGCCGAAGCGCGCGGCCGCGGCGATCGCGTTGGTCGGATCCTTCACCTCGAAGATGAGCTTGGTGTACTCGTCCCCGGCCTTGGCGGCCAGGCGGTCCTTCTCCTTGAACCACGCCGCGAACTTCTCGTCGGACTTCTTCTTCTCGGCGGCCTTGGCCGGGTCGAAGTTGAGGCCCTCGGGGAACTTCACCTTGAGGAAGGCCTCGTAGTCGACCTCGGCCTGGTGGAACTTGGCGAACGCGTAGTAGCGGCGGGCGTTGTAGACATCGGCGCCGTCGGGGAACTTGCCGCCCTTGCGCTCGAACTCCTTGGCCGCCTGATCGAAGGCGCCGAGCGCCTCCTTGAGCTTCTTGGCGTCGCGATCGACCGGCGTCACCTTGAGCTTGGTGTCGGCGCCGCACTGGGTGCGGGTGGTGTCGCCCTTGCGCCGCTTGCTCTTGGCCCGGGTGCCGACCGCGCGCTCGCGGGCGACCTTGATGCACGAGTCGTCGACCGTCTTCACCGGGCAGCTCTGGTCCCAGAGGATCTGGCCGATGCGGGCGTAGGCGACGATCATCTTGTCGGAGCCGCCCTTGTCGCCGTACTTCTTGAGATAGGCGCGGTAGTGGCGGACGACCTCGTCCATGTTGCCGCGCTTCTCGTAGATCGACGCGAGGCTGAAGAACGCGTTGGCGGCGTCGCCCTGCTTCTTGCCGCCGAACTTTGAGATGAAGAACGTGGTGTTCTCGATCGCCTTGTCGTCGTCGCCGATGCCCTTGCGGTAGAAGACCGCGTCGTTCATCGCCTTGTAGGCGTCGCCCTGGCCGGCGTACTTCTTGGCGTACTCCTCGAACTTCTCCGAGGCCTCCTTGTAGTAGGCGACGCGGGCGTAGACCGCGCCGAGGCGGGCCAGCGACTTGGCCGCGGCCGGGCTGTCCGGGAACCGGTCGCGCAGCTCCTCGAACGCCGAGATCGCGGCCGACAGCGAGCGGCCCTCCTCGTAGCAGACCCCGGCGTTGTAGAGGACCTCGTCGACCTTCTCCTTGACGCCGGCGTCGGGGTTGGCCTTGACGGTGTCGTTGAAGATCTTGAGGTAACCGTTGCCGCACAGGACGTACTTGCCGAAGTCACCGGACTTCTTGGCCTCCTCCTCGAGCTGCTCGGCCTTCTTGCGCTCGGCGATCGCGAGGATGTCGTGGATGCGGTCGCCGAGGTCCGAGCGGTCCTGATCGTCCTTGGCCGTGAGGAACTTGGGATTGTCGTTGAACCACGTGGCCCAGTCGGCGACCTGATCGTACTTGTGGGTGATGATGTAGATGTCGAGGATCGTGTTGGCCGAGTAGTACGCCGTCTCGTGCTTGGCGTGGTTCTTGATGATGTCCTCGAGGATCGGCGTCGCCTTGTCGAACTGGTTGTACCGTCGGTACATGTTCGCCTTGAGGAACTTCATGCCGACCAGCTCGGGGTCGTTCTGGTCCTTGATGTAGTCGATGTAGATGTCGAACGCGTCGATCATCTTCTGCTCGCGCTCGGGGATCGGCTGCGACTCCGGGATCTTGGAGTCCTTGTCCTTGTCGTCGTCCCGCATCTTGATCGGGTTCGACTTCACGCGCGGATCGACGGCGAGCGCGTTCTTCCAGCCCAGCACGGCCGCGTAGGCCGACTCCTTCTTGAGCTTGTCGTCGACCTTGCCGGCCTTGACCACGTTGGTGAACGCGACCGCGGCGTTCTCCCACAGCTCGGTCTGGACCCGCGGGTTGGTCTCGGTGTCGGCCCGCGACCACAGCAGCTCGGCGTAGAAGTACTGGGTGTCGCCGAAGTCCTCGGCGTCGGGGAATACCTCGAGGTAGACGTTGTAGAGCTTGTCGGCGTAGGCCAGCGTCTCCGGGTTCTTGGTCCGGATCGACTCGCTGTGGAACGCGCGGGCCATCTCACCCGACATCGCCGCGGCGTTGTCGTGGCACTCGCTGGCCTCGGAGTCGGGCAGGACCTTCTTGTCCTTGAGCACCTGCCAGAGCTTGGCGAGGAGCACGATCTCGTCGACCTTGTTGCCGTTGGTGGCGCCGGCGGTCGAGAGCATGGCCTGGGCGATGTTGTACTGCCACAGGCACACGTTCTTGTTCTTGGGCTCTTCCTTGATCAGGTTGCGGTAGGCGTACACCGCGCGATCGGTCTTGCCCTGATCGACATAGAGGTCGGCCAGGATCTCGTACATGGGCTCGGCGTACGAGGCGTCGATCTTCTGGAAGGTGGCCCAGGCCTTCTGGACCTGCCCGAACTCCGAGAAGGCGCGGACGAAGTCCTTCTTGGCCGCGCGGTTGAGGGTCTCCTCCTTCTTGTTGCCGTCGGTGTCGCGGATGACCTGGAGGAACTGCTTGCCGGCGTCCTCGTGCTGCCGCAGGTTGAGGTAGACCCACCCCAGCATGTAGTTCGAGTACGAGTAGACCTTCGACTTCGGGAACAGCAGCACCTTCTTGTAGAAGGCCTCGGCGTTCTCGAGCTCGTTGGCGGCGAAGTAGTAGTCGGCGAAGGCCAGGTAGGCCTCGGGCACGAACACCGACTGCGGGTAGTCGGTGAGGAGCCGGTGGTAGATGGTCCGGGCGTCCTTCATGTACTTCGCGGACTGGAGCGAGTAGGCGAAGTAGAACAACGCCTTGTCCATGTCCGGGTAGTTCTTGAATGCGTCGTTGTCGGTGAGGTCCTTGTAGGCCTTGATCGCGAGCTTGAGCGCGTTGATCGCCTGCTTGTCGTGATCGGCGGCCTCGTCCTTGAGCTTCTTCTTCTCGCCCGCGCTGGTGGCGGCGTCGGCCTTGATCGTGGCCTCGGTGCCCTTGAGCCGGTGGTAGCGGTTGAGCTGGGCGTGGGCGTCGGCCAGGCGGAAGTAGAGGTCCGCCTTCTCGGCGACCTCGGTGTCCGGCGTCGAGTCGACCAGGTTCTGCAGCAGATCGATCTGCTGCTTGCGGATGTTGCCGACCTCGCCCTGGATCTCGAGGAACTCGTCGGCGGTCACCGACGGCGCCTTCTCACCCTCCACCTTCGGCGCCTTGGGCTTGGTCCGGTCGGACAGCTTGGCGTCGACCTTGACGGTCGTGGTCCGCGTGTACTTCGGGCGCGGCGTGGTCGGGGCCGGCTGGGCCAGCGCGGTGGTCGCGCTCAGCCCGAGGGCGACCATCGGCCCGACGATCGACAGGAGGAGTTGGCGGGTGGCGTTTCGAACCATCGGGCGATCCTTCGGGTAGCAGGGACGGCGCGCGGGATCAGGTGGGAGGGGGGCCGCGCGTCTCGGTCGCAGTCGTCGTCAGCGTCAGGTCGTCAGTTCTTCGGGCACTGCGAGCGGACCTTGAACCGGTAGTAGCCCAGCTCGTCCTTCCAGTACTCGCCGTTGAACTTCCAGACGAAGTGCTCGTCGTCGACAATGATCGGGTCCTCCTTGTGGCCGGCCTCGATCCGCTCGCCCTTGCGGGTGTCGCTGATCGTGCCGGCCTGGGCCTCGAGCACCTCGTACTTGATCTTGATGCCCTCGCGCGCCAGCCGGGCCAGCTCGTCGGCGAGCCGCTTGACGCGCTCGCGGGCCAGGCGACCGGCGTCGGCCTCGGCCAGGGACTTGCGCAGCTCGAGCTCGGTGGCGACATCGCCGGCGATGCTGGTGGTCTGCCAGGCCTTGTCGGCCGCGGCCAGCATCTTCAGCTCCTCGTCGAGCTCGTCGACCCACTTGAAGGTCTTGGCCAGCTCGCGGTCGCCGAGCACGCTCATGACCAGGCGCTGGGTGACGTCGTCGAGGCCGGCCAGGTTGCCCTGGATCTTCTGCACGTACTCGAAGAACTCGGCGTTGTCCTCGTACTTGGCGATGACGTCGCGCAGGTTCTTCTCGAGCGGCTTGTACTTCTCCTCGTACTCGGTGACCGCCTCGAGGGCGCGGTCGTAGAGGCAGTACTTGTAGTAGATGACCGACTTGAGGAGCACCGACTCGGGGAAGAACTCGGTCTCGAAGTAGGGGGCGTTGAGGGTGTGGATGTTACCCAGCGCCTTGGGGTTGTTGCCCTTGAGGAAGTAGGCCCACGACGCCTCGAACAGCGACGCGGTCCAGTCGGTCGAGCGCTGCTCCAGCTTCTCGTAGTAGCGGATGGCCTTGTCGAAGTCCTGCGTCGAGTAGAAGACGCGCGCCATCTGGAGGATCGCGAGCTCCTCGAAGCGATCGACCTCGGCCTTCTTGTACTGCTTGGGCTTCTCGCGCGCGATCTCGAGGATGCGCTTGAAGGCCTCGCCCGCGGGCCGGCCCTCGTACTTCCTGACGTAGGTCACGCCCTCGAAGAACTTGGCCTTCATGTAGTACGGGCTCGACTCGCTGATCTGGGTGAACAGCTCGATGGCCTTGGCCCAGTTCGCGTCCTCGCCCTTCTTGTAGTAGTGGCGGCCGAGGAGGAA
>JAYVSF010000849.1:0-18238 GCA_043775605.1 Myxococcales bacterium | reverse complement strand
CTCGGATCGTCGGCCAGGGCCTGACCGAGCGCGACGACGTCGCAGCGGCCGGCGGCGATCACCGCGTCGGCGTCGTCAGCGCTGGCCAGCGGGCCCTCGAGGATGACCGCGACCCCGGCCTCGTGGCGCAGCCGATCGGCGAGCGGCGCGGCGTCGAGCCGGCGGCCACCGAGCCCGTCGGCCGGCGCCACCGACACCACCGGGATCAGATCGCGCCAGCGGCGGACCGCGGCGCAGGTCGCGCGATCGTCGGGGCCGCGCTGCAGCCGCACCGCCAGCGGCCGGTCGCCCGGCCAGCTCAGCCGCAGCACGCTCGCGACCATGCGGAACCAGTCCTGATCGAGCGCGGCCAGCGCCTGCTCGCCGAGATCGAGCTGCAGCAGGTCGAAGCCGGCGAACGCGGCTCGCCGGGTCGCGGCGCGCAGCTCGTCGAGCGCGTCGGGCCGGGCCAGCTCGACCACCAGATCGATCGCGATCTTCGCCGCGCTCTTGCCATGGATGAACTCGACCACCCGCCGCCACGCCACCGCCTGCTCGTCGGTCGCGATCGCCGCCACCCGCTCGTCGGCGGCGAGGTTGCCCGAGGTCGGCTCGGTGAACACCAGGCCGGCCCCGCCTTGGGCCCGCGCGCCGAGGAACACCAGGTGCTCGTCGCCGACCGCGCCGCGCTCGGCCGCGTGCAAGGGCCACGGCGCCAGCGCCAGCCGGCCGCCGAGCGTGAGCCCCTCGAGCCGAACCGGGGTGCGGCTCGGCGCGGCGATCGTCCCGACCCCGGCGTCGGTCGCCATCAGCTCCTCGACCGCGGTGGCCAGCCCCGGATCGCGCCGCAGCATGCTGGCGTGGCTGACCCGCAGGCTGCGGGTCATCAGGCTGTAGCCGAACTGGGCCGGCGGCAGGTCGAGGTAGCGCTCGGTGCCCTCGAACCATTCGAGGCTGGCCTGGGCCGCGGCCTGCAGCGCGAGGACCTCCGGCCGGCGCCGACCCTCGTAGGCGGCGAGCGCGCGGCCGACGTCGAAGCCCGGCTCGAGCGCACCGGCCTCGGTCAGCGCGTCGCGCAGCGCGATCGCGTCCTCCATCGCCAGCTTGGTGCCCGAGCCGATCGAGAAGTGCGCGGTGTGCGCCGCGTCGCCCATCAGGACGACGTTGCCGGCCCGCCAGCTGCGGTTGCGCACCGTCGGGAACTGCCGCCAGATCGACCGGTTCTTGATCAGCCGGTGGCCGCCGAGGTGCTCGGCGAACAGCGTCTCGAGGATCGCGATGGTGCCGTCCTCGTCGTCGACGGTGAAGCCGGCCGCGGCCCAGGTCGCCGGCGTGCACTCGACGATGAACGTCGAGCCGGTGTCGCTGTACGGGTAGGCGTGGACCCGGAACAGGCCGTGCGCGGTCTCGTGGAACACGAACGTGAACGCGCGGTACGGCACGGTGGTGCCGAGCCACACGAAGCGGTTGGCCCGGACGTCGACGTCGGGGCCGAACTGCTCGGCCCGGGCCGCGCGCACCCACGAGCCGACGCCGTCGCAGGCCACCACCAGGTCGGCGCCAGCGACCTCGTCGAGCGCGCGCAGCTCGTGCTCGAACTGGACGTCGACGCCGAGCTCGCGGGCCCGGTCCTGCAGGATCATCAGCAGGCGCTTGCGCTCGAGGCCGCAGAAGCCGTGGCCGGTCGAGGTGAAGACCTGGCCACGCCAGTGGGTCTCGATCGCGTCCCAGCGCGCGAAGTGGCGGGTGATCTCGGCGTGGGTGACCGGGTCGGCGGCGGCGAGGTGGCCGAGCGTGGCCTCGGAGAACACCACCCCGAAGCCGAAGGTATCGTCGGGCCGGTTGCGCTCGTAGACCGTGACGTCGTGGCGCCGGTCGGCGAGCTTGAGCAGGATGCCGAGGTAGAGGCCGGCCGGGCCACCGCCGATACACGCGGTCTTCACCGCTGGACCGTAGCAGGACCGCCGGCGCGCCACAGGGTGCCGGGACGCTGGTCACCGCGTCCGCTGCGCGCGATGCTCTCGGCGTGGACATCCGGGTCGGCACCAGCGGCTTCTCCTACCCGCAGTGGCGCGGGCGGTTCTACCCCGAGGCGCTGGCCGACGACGATCTGCTCGGCTACTACGCCGCCCGGCTGGCGACGGTCGAGATCAACAACACGTTCTACCGGATGCCGAAAGCTGACGTCGTCGCGCGCTGGCGCGAGCAGGCCGCGCGGCCCGATTTCACGTTCGTGTGGAAGGCGTCGCGCCGGATCAGCCACCAGGCCAAGCTGCGGCCGCCCGAGGCCTACGACTCGATGGCGTACCTGTTCAAGGTCGCGGCGCCGCTCGGCGCGCAGCTCGGCCCGGTGCTGATCCAGACCCCGCCCTACTTGAAGAAGGACCTCGGGCTGCTGCGCGAGTTCCTCGCGGCGGCGGTCCCGCCCGGGCGCCCGATCGCGTTCGAGCTGCAGGCCGCGAGCTGGGAGACCGACGACGTCGACGCGCTGCTGGCCGAGCACGGCTGCGCTCGCTGCCTGGCCGACAAGGAGGACGGCAGCGCTCGCCTGATCCGGACCGCGCCGTGGACCTACCTGCGCCTGCGCAAGGACGACTACAGCGACGCCGAGCTGGCCGGCTGGGACGAGCGGATCCGCGGCCTCGGCGGCGAACTGGCCTGGATCTTCTTCAAGCACGAGGACACCGCGCGCGGGGTCGAGATGGCGATGGCGCTGCAGGCCCTGGCCGGGCCGCCCACGGGGACCACGCCGTGACCGAGCTCCCGCCGCCGCCGTCGCTGGCAGCGCCCGTGGACGGCAAGCCCGCGGCCCGCGCCTCGGTCCGCTGGGGTGGGTACACCGTGGTCATGGTCGGCCTGCTCGGCCTCGGCTACGTCTTCGCGCACGCGTGGCTGTGGCCGAAGTTCATGATGCCGGCCTGGATGTGGGCGGTGATCAGCGGCTGGCACGGCGAGGCCTTCTACACGGCGGCGGTGGTGCTCGCGAGCGGCATGGTCGGCGACGCCGCCGACATGCTGCTGACCCGCGGCCGACGGGTCCTGGCCCGCGTCACGATCCTGCTCATGATCGTCGCCCTCGCCTTCCTCGCGGTCTGGGCCTACCGCCACCACCGCTGGCTGATCGCGGTCATCGCCGCGCTCATGGCCACGGTCGGCCCCCTCGCCCGCCGGGTCTGGCCCGGCCTGCCGACGGCCACCGCCCGCGTCCGCCGCCCGCCTGTGTAGGAAGTTGGCGACCGCGCGTGATCGCTCGCTATCATGGGCGGATGCCGGCTCGCGCCATCGGTACCGCCACCATCTCCTTCGGCCTGGTCTCGATCCCGGTCAAGCTCTACACCTCGACCGAGAGCGGCAGCGACCTGTCGTTCAACCTGCTGCACGGCGGGGACTGCGGGTCGCGGTTGAAGCAGCAGTACATCTGCATCAAGGACGGCTCGGTGGTCGAGCGCGACCAGATGGTCAAGGGCTACGAGTTCACCAAGGGCCAGTACGTCATGCTCGGCACCGACGAGCTCAAGGCCCTCGACGCGGTCGCGACCAACGCGGTCGACATCCAGGAGTTCGTGCCGGCGGCCAAGGTCGACCCGGTCCTGGTCGAGAAGTCGTACTACCTCGGGCCCGACAAGGGCGGCGAGCGGGCCTACCGACTGATCGCCGAGGCGATGATCGCCAGTGGCCTGGTCGGCGTCGCCAGCTACTCGGCGCGCGGCAAGCAGTACGTGGTCGCGCTGCGGCCATACCAGAACGGCCTGGTCATGCACCAGCTGCGCTACGCCGACGAGGTCAAGCCGTGGTCCGAGGTGCCGATGCCGGACCTGCCCGAGATCAAGCCGGCCGAGCTGGCCCTGGCCCAGCAGATCATCGCCCAGATCACCCACGAGACCTTCGACCCGAAGGCCTACCGGGACGAGGTCAAGGCCAAGATGATGGAGCTCATCCAGGCCAAGATCGACGGCCAGGAGATCACCGCCGCTCCCGAGGCGCCGCAGGGCAAGATCATCGACCTGATGGAGGCGCTCAAGGCCAGCCTGGGCATGGCCGGCGGCGCCCTGCCCACGCGCGCGGCCGAGCACGCGACGGCGGCCGAGCCGGCGCCGGTGTCGGCGGTCACCGACGGCAAGAAGCGGACGTCGCGCAAGAAGTCGGCGTAGCGCCGTTCGCCAAGGCTCACTCGGCCACATCCGCTGGCAGGTCCGGGGCCTGCGTCCGACCGATGGTCGCGGGGGTGTCGCAGCACAATCGGCCGACACCGTGCGTCCATCGGCGGCGACGTCCTCTATCATGGGCCCATGGCCGACAGCCTGGGCTCGACCCTCAGCCTCGCCGACGACAGCCGTCGCCAGCACGGCGGACCGACCCCGCGTCCAGCGCTGGTGCTCGCGCTCGAGTGCTCGCGCCCGCAGGCCAGCTCGGCCCGCTACGATCTCGCCGGCCTGTCGGCGATCGTCGTCGGCCGCGGCCACACCCGCACCGCCGAGCGGATCGGCGACGAGCTGTTCGTCCGGGTTCCGGACCGCTGGATGTCGTCGCGCCACGCCCGGTTCGAGCCCAGCTTCGGCCGCTGGCTGGTCACCGACACCGACTCGAAGAACGGCACGTTCGTCGGCGGCCTGCCGACCAAGCGCGCGGTCCTGGCCGACGGCGACCTGATCGAGCTCGGCCACACCCTGTTCGGGTTCAGCGAGAGGCTGCCCCTGGCCGAGGTCGATCCGGCGATCGTCGATCTCGAGGCCACGCCCGAGCCGATCGCCGGCCTGGCCACGCTGTCGCCCGAGTTCGCCCGCGAGCTCGACAAGGTCCGGACCATCGCGGCGTCGATGGTCGCGGTGCTGATCGAGGGCGAGACCGGCACCGGCAAGGAGGTGCTGGCCCGCGCCATCCACACGCTGTCGGGCCGGACCGGCGCGATGGTCGCGGTCAACTGCGGCGCGCTGGCGCCCAACCTGATCGAGAGCGAGCTGTTCGGCCACAAGAAGGGCGCGTTCTCGGGCGCGGCCAGCGATCACGCCGGGCTGGTCCGCAGCGCCGAGGGCGGCACCCTGTTCCTCGACGAGATCGGCGACCTGCCGCCGGCGTCGCAGGCCGCGCTGCTGCGGGTGCTGCAGGAGCGCGAGGTCACCCCGGTCGGTGCGACCCGGCCGGTCGCGGTCGATGTCCGCGTCGTCGCCGCCACCCACCGCGATCTCGACACCATGATCGCCGACGGTGCGTTCCGGCACGATCTGTTCGCCCGCCTGGCCGGCTTCCGCATCGAGGTGCCGAGCCTGTCGGAGCGCCACCTCGACCTCGGCTTGATCATCGCCGGGCTGCACGCCCGCCACTTCCCCGAAGGCTCGGCCGGCTTCACGCTCGAGGCCGCGCGCCTGCTGTTCCGCTATCCGTGGCCGCTCAACGTCCGCGAGCTCGAGCAGGCCCTGGCGACCGCCGCGGTGCTGGCCGGCAAGGGCCCGGTCGAGGTCGCCCACCTGCCCGACCCGGTGCGCACCGGCCGACCGCCGGGCACGGTGCGGGCCACGCCGCTGTCGCCGGCCGACGAGGCCCAGCGCGAGGCACTGTGCGCGACCCTGCGCGCCCAGCGCGGCAACATCAGCGCCGTCGCGCGCGCGATGAACAAGGACAGGAAGCAGATCCAGCGCTGGATCAAGCGCTACGCGATCGACCTCGAGCAGTTCAAGTAGCCGCGGCCGACGGGGCCCTGCTACCGTCCAGGGATGACGGGTCCGGCCAAACACGCGACCTACCAGGACGTCCTCGACGCTCCAGCACACCTGGTGGCCGAGATCCTGGGGGGCGAGCTGCATCTCTCCCCCCGCCCGGGTGGCCCGCACACCTCGGCGTCGTCGCGGCTCGGCTACCTGCTCGGGCCGCCCTTCGATCTCGGATCCGGGGGTCCCGGCGGCTGGATCATCCTCGACGAACCCGAGCTTCATCTCGACGGCGACATCGTCATCCCCGATCTCGCCGGCTGGCACCGCTCGCGCCTGCCGGTGGTGCCCGACCAGGCGTTCTTCACGCTGGCGCCCGACTGGACCTGCGAGGTGCTGTCGCGTTCGACCGCCGCCACCGACCGCGCCGACAAGCTGCCGATCTACGCCCGCGCCGGCGTCCGCCACGTCTGGCTCGTCGATGCGCTGCAGCGGACGCTCGAGGTGTTGCGAGCCGCCAGCGGCACCTGGCTGATCGCCGCGGTCCATCGCGGCGACGTCCGCGTCCGCGCCGAGCCGTTCGACGCGATCGAGCTCGATCTCTCGATCCTGTGGGCCGCGATCGCCCCACGCGCGCCGCGTGGCAGCAGAGCCTCGGAAGATGCCGCCGAGTACGGCCTCGATCCGGCACCGATCCCCTGATTCAGGTCGCGGCGGCGGCCTGGCCGGCGAGCGCGAACAGGCGGCGCTCGAGCCAGCGCGACCAGCGGGCGGGCGGCAGACCCCGCAGCCGGCGCTCGGCGTCACGGTAGGCCGGTAGATCGCGGGCGCTCGCCGGCAACCGGGCCAGGCCCCGGCCCGCGGTCAGCGCCGCCGCGTACTGGGCGCGCTCGCGCCGACCGAACGGCAGGCCGAAGCCGTCGCGGATCGGCGCCGGCAAGAAGCCGGCAGTGACCGCCTGCACGACCGGACCGAGCCGGCCGCCGAACAGGTAGGCCGCGGTCGAGCGCGCCGCCTCCGTCACGGTCAAGACCGGGCTCGCGACCATGTCGTCGACGTAGCGGCGCAGCGCCGCCCACGTGGTCGGCAACAGCGGCTCGGGGATCGCGAACAGCGCGCCGAACCGTCGAGCATCGCGGCAGTAGGCGTCCTTGTCAGCCTCGGCCAGCGGCCCGTGCACCGCCTCGTGCACGACCACGACGGTCTCGATCAGCGTGGCGTGGACCCAGCGCAGCGCGTCGGGATCGTTGCCGGCGTAGGTCGTGCCCGGCGCGAAGCCGCCGCTGTCGGCGTCGAGGGTGCCGACCACCCGGGCGTGACCGCCGTGGACGCCGTGGGCGGCGCGGCAGGCGTGGTCGAGATCGCCGAACGACATCGCGAACACCGCGCGGAACGTGCGCTGGAACCGGCCGATCACGTCGCCGCGGGTCTTCGAGTGATCGCGGATGGCGTGGGCCACGAACGGGTGGGCGAGCTGCAGCAGCACCGCCCGGCCGCCGCCGAGGAAGATCAGGCCGTCGCGCTCGAGCCGCCAGGCCATCGTGCCGGGGCCGTGGATGCCGGCCCGAGGATCGCCGACCTCGGCCCGCAACCGGGCGAGGCTGACCTCGAGCTCGGCACGGCTGACGACCATGACCGACGATCGCGCCGCCGCCGACAGCGGTCAAGCGCGCGAGCTCGCGTCGCTCGCCGCGAGGGCGCGCCTTGTGCCCGCGCGACGATCGGGTAACGTTCGATCGACATGCGCTGGGCCTCGGCCATCTCGTCCGCCACCTCGATCGACGAGGCCGTAGCCGAGACCGCGAGCATGGTCGCCGCCCAGCTGGCGCCGGCCCGGACCGATCTGGTTCTGGCCTTCGTCACCGATCACCTGGCCAGCGGCTTTGCCCAGCTCAGCGCCGGCATCGCCCGCCGCTTCCCGGGCGCGGTCTTCGCCGGCTGCACCGCCGGCGGCGCGATCGGCGGCGGCGCTGAGATCGAGCACCGGGCGGCGCTGTCCTTGTGCGCGGCCAGCCTGCCCGCGGTCCAGCTCGGCAGCCTCCACCTCGGCGCCGATCCCGACGGCTGGCCGCCCGCCATCCCTGCCGACGGCGACGAGCCGAGCGCGGTCCTGCTCCTGCCCTGCCCGCTATCGTGCCCGACCGAGCAGCTCCTGGCCTGGGCCGACGCTCGCTGGCCGCACGCGGTCAAGATCGGCGGCCTAGCCTCAGGCGGCATGACCGGCAGTGGACCCTCGGCCAACACCCTGTTCCTCGGCGGCGCCCGCCATCGCGAGGGCGCGGTGGTGGTGACCTTCGCTGGCGACGTCGCGGTCGACACCATCGTCGCCCAGGGCTGCCGGCCGATCGGCCTGCCGATGGTGGTGACCAAGGGCCTGGGCAACATGGTGCTCGAGCTCGACGGCGCGCCGGCCCTGCGCGCGCTCGAGGCCCTCCACGCCAGCCTGCCGCCCGGCGACCGGGCGCTGTGCCGCCACTCGCTGTTCATCGGCCTGGTGCCAGGGGCCCGCCCCGACCGGACCACGACCACGCTGCGCCGGCGCGACGTCCTCATTCGCAACCTGATCGGCTGCGACCGTGCGGCCGGAGCGATCGCGGTCGGCGCGGCGATCGCGGTCGGCGACCTCGTGCAGTTCCACCTGCGCGACGCCGAGACCTCGGCCCAGGATCTGCGCGAGCTGCTGGCCGAGCCGCAGGTCCCGGCCGCCGGCGCGCTGCTGTTCTCGTGCGTCGGCCGCGGCGAGCTGCTGTACGGCCAGCCCGGCCACGACAGCGGCGTCTTCCACCAGGCGCTTGGCCCGATCCCGCTCGGCGGCTTCTTCTGCAACGGCGAGGTCGGCCCGGTCGGCGGCAAGACCTTCCTCCACGGCTACACCAGCGCGTTCGCCCTGTTCAGGCGGCGCGGCGCGGCAGCTTGAGCAAGCCCAAGGCTCGCTGGCGACGCGGCGACGCAGCGTGAGCGAGCTCGGCGAGCGATCCTGATATCATCGCGCGATGTCGCGTCGTGCGCTGGTCGGGCTCGGGGTCGCGGTCGCGGCCCTCGCGGCCCTCGCGGCAGGCTGCGGCGGTCGGCTCGAGGGCGACGGCTGGGCGATCGACGCCAGCGTCGACGCGCCGCCGCCGGTACGCGCGCCCCGGCTGGTGGTCACGCCGCCGCCCGGCACCTTCACTGCGCCGCCGGCGGTGACCCTCACCATCGACGATCCCGACCACCGAGCCGGCCCGCTGCGTCTCTGGTACACGGTCGACGGCACGGCGCCGGTGATCGGCAGCTCGCCCGAGGCCCAGCCCGGGGTGCCGTTCACGCTCGATCGCAGCCGCGGCCTGCGGGTGTTCGCCGCCGACGATCACGGCGCGCTCCGGTTCTCGTTCTTCGGCGCCTACCTGGTGCTGGATCCGAGCGTCGCCGCGTTCTCGTCGAACGTGCCGGTGCTGATCCTGTGGGGCGAGCCGGCCGCGCCCGAGGTCAAGCTCGAGGCCTTCACGGCGTCGTCGCTGTCGGTGTTCGTGCCGGGCGTCGGCGGCCGGATGACCTGGCCAGGACCGGCGCTGCAGTCGGTGCGCGCCGGCATCAAGATCCACGGGTCGTCGACCGCCAACTATCCCAAGCACCCGTGGCACGTCGAGACCCGCAGCGCGCTGGTCGACGGCGATGAGGCGCTGGCGCTGCTCGACCTGCCGGCCGAATCGGACTGGGTGCTCAACGCGCCACTCGACTTCGACCGGGCGCTGATGCGCAACTCGCTGGCGTTCGCGCTGTCGAACGCGATCGATCGCTGGGCGCCGCACACCGAGTGGGCCGAGGTCTTCGTCGCCGGCGGCGGCGAGACCGTCGGCATGGACGACTACGTCGGGGTCTACGAGGTCACCGAGATGATCAAGCGGGGCCCCGACCGCGTCGACATCAAGGGCCTGTCGGCCGGCGACGTCACGCCGCCGAAGGTCACCGGCGGCTACATCTTCAAGGAGGATCGGCTCGGGCCTGGCGAGGCCGGCTTCCGGGCCGGCACCGGCGTCAACCCCGGCACCCTCTACTTCCAGAACAACTTCGTGTTCGTCGAGCCGGCCGAGAGCGACGCGCCGCCCGAGCAGAAGGCGTACGTGAAGTCGTACCTCGATCAGCTCGGCATCGCGGTGACGTCGCCGGGCTTCACCACCCCGGCCGGCACCCACTACGCCCAGCTGATCGACGTCGACGAGTTCATCGACCACCACATCGTCAACATGTTCACCAAGAACCCCGACGCGTTCCGGCTGTCGGGCTTCTACCACAAGGATCGGGGCGGCCTGCTCGAGGCCGGGCCGGTGTGGGACTTCGACCGAACCATGGGCTGCGCCGCCGACTCGCGGGCCCAGGACCCGACCGGCTGGGGCAACACCGGCGGCACCGGCTTCTTCGACTACGGCTTCTACCGCGGGCTGTTTGCCGATCCGGTCTTCGCCGCCCGCTACTTCGAACGGCTCGGCCAACTGCTCAAGGGCCCGCTGGCGGCGCGGACCACCGCGGCGTGGATCGACGGTTGGGCGGCCCGGCTCGACGAGGCGGCGGCCCGCAACTTCGCGCGCTGGAGCAACTACGCGCCGCGCGGCTCGTACCAGAACGAGGTGATGATCCTCAAGACCTGGGTCGCGACCCGCGCCGGCTGGCTGGACGACTGCATCCAGCGCATTGATCCGCGGATCTGCGCGCCCTGATTCGCGCTTCGCCCTCGGTTCAGCGCGGTGTTGCCGTCGACGGCGTCTGCTTGCGCTGGCCCAGCACCTCGGCGACCTTGGCCAGCAGCGCGGCGGCCACGAACGACTTCTGGCCTGTCGTCGCCAGCGTCCATGATCAGGGAGCCTCGCACGAGCGCACGGGGCGCGGCTATTCGTCCGCAGGCTCCCCGGGCTCGCCGGCCTCGGCGGCGCGGTAGGGGCCCAGGGTCGCCAGCTCGCGCATGTGGGCGGCGACGCCCTTGGCCTCGCGCGGCAGGAAGTCGTCGATGGCAGCGCGCAGACCCGGGTGGCGCATCCAGTGGGCCGAGTAGGTCGGCGACGGCAGGAAGCCGCGGACCAGCTTGTGCTCGCCCTGGGCCCCCGCCTCGAACCGGGGCAGGCCGCGGGCGATGCTGCGCTCGATGCCGGCGTAGTACGCGGTCTCGAAGTGGAGGAGCTCGATGGCGACGTCGGTGCCCCAGTAGCGGCCGAACAGCGCGGCGTCGGTCTCGAGGAACAGCGCGCCGGCCGCCGGCCGACCGCCGACCGCGACCTCGGCGACCAGCAGCTCGGCGGGCATGGTCTCTGCCAGGCGATGGAAGAAGCCCGACCGCAGGTAGTCGTGGCCGCCGTGCTGATCGGTGGTGTTGCGGTACCAGCGATCGACCGCGTCGAGCGTGGCGACGTCGAGGTCGGCGCCGCTGCGCCAGCGCAGCCCGTCGATCGCCGCCGCGACCTTCGCCCGTTCCTTGCGCAGCTGCTTGCGCTTGCGCGAGGCCAGCGCGGCCAGGAAGTGATCCCACGAGGTGTAGCCGCGGTTGTGCCAGTGGAACTGGAACGAGGCCCGCGGCGAGAACCCCAGCCGCTCGAGCCGGGCCTGCTCGTCGGCGGTGCAGAACAGCCAGTGGATCGACGAGCACCCGGCCTGGTCGGCCAGCTCGCGGACCGCGCCGGCCAGGGCGGCGGTGGTGAGGTCGGCGTCGACCCCGGGCGCCAGCAGCACGCGCGGCCCGGTCGCCGGCGTCACCGGCGCGGCGATCACCAGCTTCGGGTAGTAACGGACCCCGGCTCGCTCGGCGGCGCTGGCCCACGACCAGTCGAAGATGTACTCGCCGTACGAGTGGTGCTTGACGAAGGCAGGGACGGCGCCCTCGAGCCGGCCGTCGCGCTCGGCCAGCAGGTACACCGGCTCCCAGCCCGAACGACCGCCGATCGACCCCGAGTCCTCGAGCGCCTGGAGAAATCCGTGGCGGAGGAACGGTGAGCCTTGGTGGTCCAGCCGGTCCCAGGCCGCCGCCTCGAGCACCCCGGTCCCTTGCACGGCGCGGATGACGAGCCCGGCTGTTGTGGTAGGAACACGTTTCGTCACCCCGCTCCAGCATGGCGCCGTTCACGGCGAACGCCAGCGCGCTCGACCACGATCACTGCCCGGCCGGAATCCCGCACCGCTCACCTCCTCCCTCACGGAGCCGTCATGACCATCTCCCCCGAACTGCGCACCAAGCTCGAATCGCTCATCGCCTCCGATCAGGTGGTGCTGTTCATGAAGGGCAGCCGCTCGTTCCCGCAGTGCGGCTTCTCGGCCGCCGTGGTCCAGATCCTCGACACCATGGTGCCGAGCTACACCACCGTGAACGTGCTGGCCGACCCCGCGGTGCGCGACGGCATCAAGGCGCTGTCCGACTGGCCGACCATCCCCCAGCTCTACGTCAAGGGCGAGTTCGTCGGTGGCTCGGACATCGTCCGCCAGCTCCACGCCTCGGGCGAGCTCAAGCAAACGCTCGGCGACCTGGCGGCGACGGCGGCCGCGCCGGCGATCACGGTCACGCCGCGGGCGGCCGCGGTGCTCAAGGGCGCGCTCACCGACGGCGGCCCAGGCGACGTCATCCACCTGTCGATCGACGGCCGCTACGAGCACGGCCTCGACGTCGGCCCGCGCGAGCCGGCGTCGCTCACCGTCGAGACCAACGGGGTCACGGTCCAGGTCGACGCCGCCAGCGCGCGGCGGGCGGCCGGCGTGGTCATCGACTACGTCGAGGGCCCGGGCGGCCAGGGCTTCAAGATCGACAACCCCAACCGGCCGGCCGCGGTCAAAGCCATCCCGCCGCGCGAGCTCAAGGCCCTGCTCGACGCCGGCACCGTCGTGCACCTGCTCGACGTCCGCACCCCGCAGGAGCGGGCAACCGCCTCCATCGCCGGCTCGCGCCTGCTCGACGAGACCGTGATCGGGGAGATCGAGGCGCTCGACAAGAGCACGCCGCTGGCCTTCTTCTGCCATCACGGCGGGCGCAGCCAGAACGCGGCCGAGCACTTCCTGCAGCAGGGCTTCAAGGCGGTCTACAACCTGGCCGGCGGCATCGACGCCTGGTCGGGCACCGTCGACCCCACGATCCCGCGCTACTGAGCAGGAACCCGTAGGCGCCCTGCCCAGGACGGCCGGCGTGTGCCATCGTGGGTGGATGGGCCGCTGGTCGCCGTCGCTCGTCGCAACCCTCGTCGCCGCCGCCTGGCTCGCGCCCGGCGCTCCCGCCGCGGCCGCTCCCGCTGATCGAGCCCCGGCGGTGACCGCAGCCGCCACCACCGCGCCGGTGATCGGCGGCGCCGCGGTGCCCGAGGGCACGTGGCGCGACACTGCGGCGGTGCTGTTCGGCGGCCAGCAGGGCTGCACCGGCGTGCTGGTCGCGCCGACCGTGGTGCTGACCGCCGGCCACTGCGCCGACCCGGCCGAGGGTGACCTGCCCGACGGCGTGCTGCTCGGCACCAACAGCCTTGCCCGACCGAGCGCGGGCGAGACCATCGACCTCGCCCGGGTGGTCATGCACCCGAGCGGGATCTACGACCTCGCGCTGCTGGTGCTGTCCGAGCCGTCGACGATCATGCCGCGCCGGCTGGCGACCGGCTGGGTCCAGAGCGACATCGTCGATGGCGCGGCGGTCGAGCTGGTCGGCTACGGCTCGATCGATCGCGACGGCAACGTCTACGTCGATCCAATGCAGCAGGCGGCGAGCACGATCACCGACGCCGGCTGCACCCGACGCCGCGGCTGCGACTCGCGGGCCCGCCCGGCCGGCGAGATCGGCGCCGGCGGCCAGGGCATCGACACCTGCCCTGGCGACTCGGGCGGCCCGATGTACCTGACCACCGACTACGGCGCGTTCCTGGCCGGCATCACCTCGCGCGGCTACGACGACAACCAGTTCTTCTGCAGCGAGGGCGGCATCTACGTCCGGCCCGACAAGGCCGAGCTGGTGGCGTGGATCGAGCAGGAGGGCGGCGTGACGCTGCCGGTCGGGCGCGGACCGCGGGCCGACGGCCTCGAGGTCGCGAGCGGCGATAGCGCCTCGATCACCGTCGACGCCGACGATCCTCACCCCGGCCGCAGCCACGGCTTCGCGGTGGTGACCGGGCCGGCCCACGGCACCGCGACCATCACCGCCATGGGCGTCCTGACGGTGACCGCGACCGCCGACTACACCGGCCCCGACGTGGTCGAGATCGAGGCCAACGACAGCGGCGATCCGACCCGCGCGGCGCGCGGCCGGATCCGCTACGACGTCGTCGACGGCGGCGGCTGTTGCCAGACCGGCGGGGGGCGCGGCGTGCTGGCCCCGGCGCTGGTCGGCCTCGGCCTGGTGCTGCGTCGCCGGCGCGGCGGAGGTCGGTCGTGAACGGCTGGCGCACCTGCAGCGCGTGCAAGCGCGACATCGGGTTCGGCGCGGTGCACTGGGTGTGCAGCGTGTCGACCTGCACCCGGCCCAACACCAACTACACGTTCTGCAGCGTGGCCTGCTGGGACAGCCACGTCGCCACGCTCCGCCACCGCGACGCGTGGGCGGTCGAGGCCAAGGCCCCGGCGCGCGAGGCCTGGGCGCGCGACCACGACGGCGGCGCGCGGCCGACGATCGCGACCGCGACCGCCGCGCCCGTGACGCGCACGCCGGCGGCGATGCCCGCGCCCATGGTGCGCCCCGCCGCGCCGACGACGACCGAGGGCACCCGCCGGCTGATCGCGACCCCGACCGCGCCCGCGCCTGGGCCGGCCCAGCTCGCGCTGGCCGATGCCGAGGCCGAGATCCTGATCGTGATGTCGAAGCTGAAGAAGTACATCCGCGACCGCTCGGGCATGAACACCTCCGACGCGGTGGCCGAGGCGCTGTCCGACCACGTGCGCGCGGTGTGCGACGAGGCGATCCGCAACGCCGCCCTCGACGAGCGCAAGACCGTGCTCGACCGCGACGTGCCGCGCGTCCGCCGTTGAGCGAGCCTTGGCGAGCGAACAACAATGACTCTGGGTGGTCGGGGTCACGAGGGAAGGTCGGGGTCTGCCTTCCTCTGGCTGTCAGTGAGGCATTGCCATCGGAGCCGACCGGCCGAGGCGTGCGCGAGCCCTCGACGATGGCTGTGCTAGCGTCCTGGCCATGATTCGCTCCGGGATCGTGATCGCGCTCGTGCTCGCGGCCGGCTGTGCGTCGACCGGCCAGGTCCGGAGGCTCCAGACCCGCGTCGCCGACTTCGAGGCCGCGCAGATGGCCGCGAGACCGAGGATGGCGGAGCGGGTCATGCCGGGAACTACTTCCAGAGTCGTGCCACGCTGCATCACCCTGAAACGACGTGGGGTCGTGTCAATGGTCCGACAAACTCGATGAACAGCGGTGAACACCTACATGTGGCCCCTGGTGGCGTGATGCGAAAGCGGCCCGCGGGGAGGCGTGCTGATAGTGTCCGCTCCGTGCGAACGCTGGCGCTCGTCGCGATGATCACGTGGGCAGGATGCTCGGGCTCGAAGGCGGGACCGAGTCCGGGTCCAAACAGGAGTCCGGGTCCGAGCCCGTCGGCGGGACCGACCACGACGCCGTCCACGACGACGCCGTCGTCGCCGTCCACGACTGCGCCCACGACTGCGCCTACGACCACGACTACCTCCACGTCGCCGGGCGCGGCGGGCGACGACTTCGCGGCCCAGGTCAGGGCGCTCTACGATCTCGGGGCGTGCGGCGGCGACGGACCGGTCGACAGCCGCTACGCCGGCAAGGCCCAGGATCGCCACTGCGCCGCGATGCACGGGCGCTACGACTCCTATCGCAGCCACTGGGCCGATCGCGCGCGCGACTTCATCGCCGCGCTGCGGCCGGCCGGCCTGCCGAGCACGGTCGTCTATCCGTTCGGCGGCGGCGACCTCAGCTCGGCGCTGGTGGTCTTCCCCGACGCCACCGAGATCACCACCATCTCGCTCGAGGCCGCCGGCGACGTCCGCGCCGTCGACGGCATCGATGCGCCGACCCTGCGCCGCGATCTCGACACCATCGGCCACGACATCGGCCGGCTCTACAAGTCGGCCCACTCGACGACCAAGAGCCTGCAGTCGGCGTCGCACTCGCGCCTGCCCGGCACGATCGTGTTCACGCTCGCCGCGCTCGCGGTCAACGACCTCGAGCCGCTGTCGCTGCGTTACTTCGATCTCAGCCCCGACGGCGCGCCGGTCTATCTCACCGGCGCCGAGCTCGACCGCCGGGTGGTCGCCGCCACAACCGCCGCCGCCGCTGCCGAGCCGCCGAGCAAGCGCAAGCCGGGCAAGCTCAAGGGCACGGTCGATCATTACTGGCGCGAGCAGGAGTCGGTGTTCGCCAACATCGAGATCAGGTTCCGCGCCAAGGGCGACCCCGCCGCCGCGCCACGCGTGTACCGCCACATCGTCGCCAACCTCGACGACAGCCACCTCGAGGCCGACGCCCGGGTGCTGCGCCACCTCGAGGCCAAGGGCAAGGTCGCGGTGATGACCAAGGCCGCCAGCTTCCTGCTCTGGTACGACGACTTCTCGAAGATCCGGACCTACCTGCTCGACCACATGGCCTGGATGATCTCCGACGCCTCCGGCATCCCGCCGTCCTACGCCGGGCCGGCCGGCTTCGAGCAGATCACCTACGGCACCTTCATCGACGCGTACTTCATCAAGGATCCGAAGAACACGCGGCGCGAGTTCATCGAGCTGTGGCGGCGGAACCCGACCCGGGCGCTGCCGTTCCGGTTCGGCTACCCCGACGCCAAGCAGAACCCTCACCTGATGATCACCCGCCCCACGTCGTGAGCGCCGGTCGTCGCTCGCTCGTCGTCGGCACCGCGGTCGCGGCCGTGGTCGTGGTCGGCGCGCTGGCCCTTGCCGTGGTCGCTGACGACACCGCGCCGCCGCCGGCGCCGACCGTGCTCGAGCGCGCGGCGATGGCCGGCCACCACTGGCGGCTCGAGACCCCGGCCGGTCCGGTCCACGTCTGGGCCCCGGCCGGCTACCACGCCGACGGCGCCGCCACGGTCCTCTATGTCCACGGCCTGTACACCGACGTCGATCGGGCCTGGGACAAACACCGGCTCGCCGAACAGTTCGCGCTGTCGGCCATCAACGCGCTGTTCATCGTGCCCGAGGCCCCGGCCCACATGCGCAACCCGGTCGCGTGGCCCGAGCTGACCTCGCTGCTGACCACGGTCGCGGCCGCGATCGACCTGCCGCGGCCGATGGGCGTCACCGTCGCGATCGGCCACAGCGGCGGCTATCGCACCGTCGATCGCTGGCTCGAGCACCCCGGCCTCGATCAGGTGATCGCGATCGACTCGGCCTACGGCGACGGCGACGAGCTCGAGGCCTGGCTCGACGCGTCCACCGAGCACCGGCTGGTGGTGATCGGCGGCGACACCCTGCGCTGGACCGAGGACCTGATCGCCGACCTCGACCGCGCCGGCGGCGACGACGTGGTCACGCTCGACCACCTGCCCGAGGACGATCACGGGCTGCCGGCCGCGGCCCTCGGCGCCCGCGTGCTCTACGTCCGGTCGCAGCACAGCCACATGGGCATGGTCACCGACGGACGCGAGCTGCCGATGATGCTGCGGCTGGTGCCCGCCGAGCGGCTCGCCGACGGGCCCTGGGACCAGCCGTACGGGCTGCCGCCCCGCCCGCTCGACGCCGGCGTCGACGGAGGTCGGCGATGACCGCGCCGCGCTCGTGGTGGACCAGCCAGGCCGCGGTCGAGCTCCTCGGCCGGCTCGCGCTCGGCTTGGTGCTGCTGGTCGGGTTCTACCGGCTCGGCGACGCCCGCCGCGCCTTCGTGCTGGCGGTCACCCACAACGACGCTCGTCCGGGAACCGGACTGCACCTCCGGGACCGGTCCGGGCCAGCCGCGGGCGGCGCCGGCCTGACGCCGACCGATCGGGTCCGGGTCGTGCTGATCGACGGGGCGGGCGCGACCACGGCGCGGACCATGCCGACCTGGAACGCGCTGTGCGCGCGCGGCCTCGACCTCGCGGTCGATGTCGGCTTCCCGACGGTGTCGCTGCCGGTCCAGGTCGCGCTGTGGTCGGGGCGCAGCCAGCAGGCCACGGGCATCCTGTTCCACTCGACCGGGCGGCCGCTGGCCCACCCGCTCGCCGGTGAGTCGATCCCGGGCCAGGTCGCGGGCAGCGTGGCGGTCACCGAGGCCGCGGCGTACATCGTCCACTCGCTGGGCTTCGCCGAGGTCCACCCGCCGACCGCCGACAAGCGGCTGCCCGAGGGCTGGGCCGGGCGCTGGCTGGGCGAGGCCGAGGCCGCGTTCGCCGGTCCGGCTCGGCTGGCGTTCGCCCACGTGCTGGCGGTCGACACCGCCGGCCACCGGTCCGGTCGGGCCTCGCCCGAGTGGCGCGCGGCCGCGGCCATCGCCGACGTCGATCTCGCGGCGCTGGTGGCGGCGGCGCCGACCGACGCCCGCTGGTTCGTGCTCGCCGATCACGATCACCTGGCCGGCGGCGGCCACGGCGGCGAGGAGCGCGCGCTGCGCGTGGTGCGGGCGTGCATCGCCGGCCCCGGCATCGCGCCCGGTCACGGCGGCCCGATCCACGTCACCGACCTGTCGCGCGCGATCGCCGATTCGGTCGGCGCGGTGCTGCCCGCCG
>JAYVSF010000848.1:0-5617 GCA_043775605.1 Myxococcales bacterium | reverse complement strand
ACATGGAGATCCGCGGGCTCGGCATCATCAACATCAAGGACCTGTTCGGCATCGCCGCGGTCCGCAAGACCAAGAAGGTCGAGCTGGTCGCCGAGCTGGTCGAGTGGAGCGAGCACGAAGAGTACGACCGGCTGGGCCTCGACGACCACGGCTACGGGATCCTCGAGCTCGACGTGCCGATGGTCCGGATCCCGGTCCGGCCCGGCCGCAATCTCGCCACCATCATCGAGGTCGCGGCCCGCAACCAGCTGCTCAAGCTCCAGGGCCACAACTCGGCGGTGGCGTTCCAGGAGCGGCTCAACCGGGCGATCGCCGACGCCACCCCTCGGCGCAACTTCGACGTCGACGTGATCGAGTAGCCCGGTGCAGATCGTCATCGTCACCGGGCTGTCGGGAGCGGGCAAGTCGACCGCGTTGCGCGCGCTCGAGGACGTCGAGTTCTTCTGCGTCGACAACCTGCCGCTGCCGCTGGTCGGCGACCTGGTCGACCGCCTGGCCCAGGACGGCGAGAGCGACAAGCTGGCGATCGCGATCGACGCCCGCCAGAAGCGCCACCTGCCCGAGTGGCGCGAGCACCTCGATCAGCTCCGCCGCGACGGCCACCGGCTCGAGGTGATGTTCCTCGACGCCACCGACGAGGCGCTGCTGCGCCGGTTCTCCGAGACCCGCCGGCGCCACCCGCTGACCGGCGACGATCTGCCCGACGGCATCCGCCGCGACCGCGAGATCGTCGGCGAGCTGCGCCAGGGCGCGGCGGTGATCGACACCTCCAACCTCACCACCCACCAGTTCAAGGCCATCATCCAGGACCGCTACGGCGGCACCGGCAAGCTGGCCGTGACGATGGTGTCGTTCGGCTTCAAGCACGGCCTGCCGATCGAGTTCAACCTGGTGTTCGACGTCCGCTTTCTGCCGAACCCGTACTTCGAACCGGCGCTGACCCACCGCGACGGCCGCGACCCCGAGGTCGCCCGTTTCGTGTGCGACTCGGGCGCTGGCCACGAGCTGTGCGACCGGATCGAGAGCCTGCTGCGGTTCGCGCTGCCCCACTTCCAGCACGAGGGCAAGCTGTACGTGACCATCGCCGTCGGGTGCACCGGCGGCCGCCATCGCTCGGTGGCGATCGTCGAGGAGCTGCGCCGGCGGCTCGGCGGCGACTGGGACATCCTGGTCCGGCATCGCGACGTCGACCGGGGGGAATGACGTGGCCGAGACTCGAGACACCGCCGAGCGGACGCTGATGATCAAGAACGAGCTCGGGCTCCATGCCCGGGCCGCGACCAAGTTCGTGCAGCTGGCCAGCAAGTTCCCGTGCGAGGTGACCGTCAGCAAGGACGGCCACGACGTCAACGGCAAGAGCATCATGGGCGTGCTGATGCTGGTCGCGGCCAAGGGCACGACGATCGTGGTCCGGACCCGCGGGCCGCAGGCCGAGGCCTGCGCGACCGGGCTGGCCGCGCTGGTCGACGACCGCTTCGGGGAAGACCGGTGATCCGGCGATGAGCAACAGGGAGGAGCAGCGCAAGATCGAGGTCCGGCGCGAGGGGGTGGCGGCGTCGGCCGGGGTCGCGATCGGCCGCGCGTTCCTGGTCGGCCGCGACCTCATCAAGGAGCCGCGCTACCACCTCGAGGCCGACGACCTCGACTCCGAGATCGCCCGGCTGCACCGCTCGATCGCGCTGTCCGACAAGCAGCTCAACGGCATCAAGCACAAGCTGGCAACCACCGAGTCGTCGAGCGACTTCCACATCATCACCGCGCACCAGCTGATGCTCCACGACGAGCACCTGGTCGACGCCGCGGTCAGCTATATCCGCGACGAGGCGATCAACGCCGAGTGGGCGCTGCGCAAGGCGGTCGACGACATCCGGGCGGTGTTCGACGCGATCGAGGACGACTACTTCCGCGAGCGGCGAGCCGACATCGACTTCGTCGGCGAGCGCGTGCTGCGCAACCTGCTGGGCAAGGAGACCGGGCCGCTGCAGCCGCCGCCCGACGCGATCGTCGTGGCCTACGATCTGTCGCCGGCCGACACCGCCCAGCTGCACAAGGCGGCGGTGGCCGGGCTCATCACCGACGCCGGCGGCAAGACCTCGCACACCGCGATCATCGCCCGCGCCCACGAGATCCCGGCGGTGGTCGGGCTCGAGGACGTGACCGAGGTAGTGGAGGAGGGCGACCTCCTGATCGTCGACGGCTCGGCCGGCCTGGTGATCATCAACCCGCTGCCGACCACGGTCGCGATCTTTCGCGACGCCCAGCGTCGGCAGGCGGCCAGCGACGCGGTGCTGCTCGGCAACGTCGGGCTGCCGGCCCGGACCCGCGACGGGGTCGAGGTCCTGCTCTACGCCAACATCGACGGCCCCGAGGAGATCGACAGCGCGCTCGAGCACGGCGCGGTCGGCATCGGCCTGACCCGCACCGAGTTCCTGTTCATGGTCGGCGATCGCATCCCCGACGAGGACACCCACTACCAGGCGGCGGTCGACACCCTGCGGCGGATGGCCGGCCGGCCGGTGACGATCCGCACCTTCGATCTCGGCGCCGACAAGCTGGCCGGCTTCCTCGAGGCGGCGGCGCTCGACGAGGCCAACCCCGCGCTCGGCCTGCGCTCGACCCGGCTGTGCCTGCACCCGCTCGGCCGCAGCCTGTTCCGTGCCCAGCTGCGCGGCCTGGTTCGGGCCTCGATCCACGGTCCCTTGCGGATCATGTTCCCGATGATCTCGGGCCTCGGCGAGCTGCGGGCGGCGCGGGCGGTGCTCGACGACGTCAAGGCCGAGCTGCGCGGCCTGTCGATCCCGTTCGATGAGGGCCTCAAGGTCGGCATCATGATCGAGATGCCGTCGGCGGCGCTGATCGCCGACCTGCTGGCGCCCGAGGTCGACTTCTTCTCGATCGGCACCAACGACCTCATCCAGTACACGATGGCGGTCGACCGGGTGAACGAGCTGGTGTCGTACCTGTACGAGCCGCTGCACCCGGCCATCCTCCGGCTGGTGCAGTCGGTGGCCCGCGCCGCTCACGCCGCCGGGGTCTCGGTCAGCCTGTGCGGCGAGATGGCCGGCGATCCGGTGGTAGCGCCGGTGCTGGTCGGGCTCGGCCTGGTCGAGCTGTCGATGAGCGCGGTCGCGATCCCCGAGGTCAAGGCGGTGCTGCGTGCGACCTCGCGGGCCGAGCTGCAGGAGCTGGTCGAGCGGGTGCTGCGGATGCCGAGCGCCGGCGAGATCCGCGATGCGGTCAGCCAGTACCTGGTCACCCAGGGCATCATCCCCGGCCCGAACTGACCGCCGCGGCGGTCGCGCGCTACTGGACGACGGGGGTGGGTGGCTCGACGGTGTCGCGGGTGCGGCAGACCGCGCCAGGGCCGTCGGCGATCGTGATGCAGGCGGTGCCGCTCGGGCAGGGCCCCTTGCCGCTCGGGCACGCGACCTCGCACGACGCGAACTCGGGCCCGCTCGGCCCGGCGATGCCGTAGTACTTCACGCAGCGGGTGCCACCCTCGCAGCGGTCGCCGTCGCCGCACGCGGTGCCGAGCTTGCTGAGGTCGAAGGTGCCGACGTCGTCGGCGGTCGGGCCGAGCCCGCTGCCGCCGTTCGGGATCGGGTCGGCCGTCTTCTTGGGGCCGCAGCCGCAGGCGGCGAGCGCGGCCGCGAGCAGCAGCGTGGACAGCGCGGGCGTCAGGCGAGGCATGATCATGCCGGCAATCTACACCACCGCCACGCGTGTCGACGGTTCGCCTCTCGTCGATCCGCGCCGCTCGTTCAGCGCCCGCGTAGCTCGTCGAGGATCGGCGCGAGCTGGTCGAACGGTACGTACCGGACCTCGAGGTCGCCGTGGCGCTGGACGTACGGCTTCGCCAGCTTCAGCGTGACCACCAGGTTCTGGCCCTTCGGGTACTTGCCGCGGAACGCGGTCAGGCCCGCTGGCGAGAACCCGGCGGGGCTAGCCTTGCACTCGATCGCGAGCGGCTCGCGCCGTCGCCCCGACTCGAGCACGAAGTCGACCTCGTGGTGCTGCTTGTCCCGCCAGTAGTGGATCCGGCGCAGGTCGAAGCGCGCGCAGAGTTCGCCGAGGACGAGGTGCTCGAGCAGGCAACCCCGGTCGGGATCGCGCAAGCTGTCCCACTCCTTGAAGTAGGCGACGAAGCCCGTGTCGAACCCGTAGACCTTGGGCTGGCTCTTGAGCTCGGTCGCGCCGCCGCCGAAGTAGGGGCGCACGACCGTCGCGAGCAGCGTCGTCTCGAGGATCGACAGGTAGTGCTGCACCGTCGGCCGGCTGATCTCGCACGGCCCGGCGAAGGCCTGCGCCGTGAACTGTCCGCCGCTCTGGGCGAAGACTAGCTCGACGAAGCGGTTGAACGCCGCCCGCTTCTCGACGACGAATAGCTCGGACAGGTCCTTGGCCCAGTACGAGGTCAGCCACTCCTCGAAGTCCTTGTCGTCGAGGCGGCGGGCGAGGAAGAAGGGCGGCAGCCCGCCGCGTAGCATCCGGTGGTCCAGGTCGTTCGCGCCGAAGTCGGCGAGGTCGGCCGCGATCATCGGCACCAGCCACACCTCCCGCTTGCGCCCCGTCAGGGTGTCGCGAAACTTGTTGCCGGCCGCGAGGGTCGACGAGCCGGTCGCGATGACCTTGCGGTCCGGGAAGTGGTCGGCCGCGATCTTGAGCACCTCCGACGGGTTCGCCAGGCGGTGGACCTCGTCGAGGACCACGACGCCCCGCTGGTCGCGCCAGAACAGCTCGGGGTCCTCCAGCGCGCGCCGCACCCGCACCAGCTCGCAGTCGAAGTAGCTCGCGCCCGGGAACGAGCGCGCGAGCGTGGTCTTGCCGACCCGCCGCACGCCGGACAGCCAGACGACGCTCCGGTCGTCGAAGGCGCGGGTGATCTCGTCGATCCAGAAGTGCCTCTCCATTGGCAATGATACTTGCGTATGGTCATACCAAACACAAGTCGACTTTCGCGCCGCGCCATGCCCCCCGGCGAGTCCAGGAATCAGACCCGCGCCGCGACGGATGTAACAGTCGGCGACGATGATCCGCCGCCGGGGCGAACCCCCGTCGGCGCTCGTAGTAGCCTGGTGGGATGGACGGCGAGCCCCGCTCGTTGGAGTTCACGATCCGCGCGCGCACGGACGTCGGCGATCTCGACGGGGCGATCACCCTGGCGATCGAGGGCTACGGTGACGAGCTGTACGGCTTCCTGGTCGGCCTGGCCCGCGACCGCGACACGGCCGACGACGTCTTCAGCGAGGTCTGCGAGAAGGCGTGGCGCACGCTGGAGCGGTTTCGCTGGGAGTCCACGTTCCGGGTGTGGATGTACGCCATCGCCCGCAACGTGTTCCTCAAGGGCGTGGCCCGCGATCGACGCCTGGTGCCGCTGTCAGGTGCGCCGTCGGTCCAGGCGGCGGCGCTGCGGGTCCGCTCCGCGACGCCGCCGCACCAGCGCACCGACGTCAAGGAGCGCTTCGCCAAGGTCCGTGAGCGCCTCGATCCCGAGGACCACATGCTGCTCGGCCTGCGCCTCGATCGCGGGCTGGAGTGGACCGAGATCGCGACGATCCTCGGCGACGGTGCCGCGACCGACCTCACCAAGCACGCCGCGACGCTGCGCAAGCGATTC
>JAYVSF010000847.1:0-14122 GCA_043775605.1 Myxococcales bacterium | reverse complement strand
TGCTGGTCGCGATGTACCGCGAGCGCGACAGCTTCGCGGTCTACCTGCTCGAGAAGCAGGGCGTGTCGCGCTTCGACGTCGTCAACTACATCAGCCACGGGGTCAGCAAGGTCGATCCCGGGTCCGGGGTGGTGCCGCGGGCCAAGGGCGCCGACGCCGAGGGCGAGGGCGGGGGCGGGGCCGACGACGCCAAGCTCAAGAACCCGCTCGAGAGCTTCTGCGAGGACCTGTCGCAGCGGGCCGCGGCCGGCAAGATCGATCCGCTGATCGGGCGCGAGGCCGAGCTCGAGCGGATGATCCAGGTGCTGTGCCGGCGGCGGAAGAACAACCCGTTGCTCATCGGCGAGCCCGGCGTCGGCAAGACCGCGCTGGCCGAGGGCCTGGCCCTGCGCATCTTCGAGAAGAAGGTCCCCGAGCCGCTGGCCGACAACAAGGTCTACTCGCTCGACATGACCGCGGTGCTGGCCGGCACCCGGTTCCGCGGCGACTTCGAGGAGCGGCTCAAGGCCGTGATCGGCGTGCTGACCAAGGACCCCAAGGCCATCCTGTTCATCGACGAGATCCACACCATCGTCGGCGCCGGCGCGACCTCGGGCGGGACGATGGACGCCGCCAACATGCTCAAGCCGGCCCTGTCGAACGGCGAGCTGCGCTGCATCGGCTCGACCACGTTCAAGGACTACCGCAACTCGTTCGAGCGCGACCGGGCCCTGACCCGGCGGTTCCAGCGCATCGACATCGGCGAGCCGACGGTGGCCGAGGCGATCGAGATCCTCAAGGGCCTGCGCTCGCGCTACGAGGACCACCATCAGGTCAAGTACTCCGACGCCGCGGTCACCGCCGCCGCCGAGCTGGCCGCGCGCCACATCACCGGCTCGCACCTGCCCGACAAGGCCATCGACGTCCTCGACGAGGCCGGGGCCCGGGCCCGGCTGATGCCGGCGGACCAGCGGCCCGACCTGATCCGGCCGCCGCTGATCGAGGAGGTCGTGGCCAAGATGGCGCGCATCCCGGCCCGCAGCGTGTCGACCACCGATCGCGACAAGCTCGGCGCGATGGAGGCCGAGCTGCGGCGGACCATCTTCGGCCAGGACGCGGCCATCGACCAGATCACCACCGCCATCAAGCTGGGCCGGGCCGGCCTCGGCAACCCGGAGAAGCCGACCGGCTGCTTCTTGTTCGCCGGGCCGACCGGCGTCGGCAAGACCGAGCTGGCCAAGCAGCTCGCCAAGGTCATGGGCGTCGAGTTCCTGCGCTACGACATGTCCGAGTACATGGAGAAGCACACCGTGTCGCGGCTGATCGGCGCGCCGCCGGGCTACGTCGGCTTCGATCAGGGCGGCCAGCTCACGGACGCCATCAACAAGCACCCGTACTGCGTGCTGCTGCTCGACGAGATCGAGAAGGCCCACCCCGACCTGTTCAACATCCTGTTGCAGGTGATGGACCACGCGACCCTGACCGACAACAACGGCCGCAAGGCCGACTTCCGCAACGTCGTCTTGATCATGACCACCAACGCCGGCAGCCGCGAGATGGCGATCGCCAAGATCGGGTTCGGCGGCGAGGACGGCATGGACACCCACGCCGCCAAGAAGGCGCTCGAGCGGCTGTTCACGCCGGAGTTCCGCAACCGGCTCGACGCGACGGTGACGTTCGGCGGCCTGCCGATGGAGGTCATCAAGCGGGTGGCGCAGAAGTTCCTCGACGAGCTCGACGGGCAGCTGGCCGAGAAGAAGGTCCAGCTCGAGGTGTCGCCGGCGGCGCTGACCTGGTTCGCCGACAAGGGCTACGACAAGGCGATGGGCGCCCGGCCGATGGCGCGGGTGGTGGCCGACGCGCTCAAGAAGCCCTTGGCCAACGAGATCCTGTTCGGCAAGCTCGCCTCCGGCGGGGTCGCGCGGGTCGACATCAAGGACGGCGAGATCGTCATCGACTGCGAGCCGGCGGCGCCGCGCGACGACGACGACGACAACTGACCCGCGAGTCGTCGCGCGCGAAGATTGAGAATTCGCTAGCGGTCGACGCGGCGCCAGTCGGCGTCCATGGGCGTGCGTGGGTCGAACGACGGGTCGTCGGACGCGACCTCGCGCCCGTCGCGATGGACCCAGACCACGCGCGGGGCGGTCGAGCGGCGCGCCATCGGTCCGCCGAACGGATCGGCGTCCCAGCGCTGGCCGGTGAGCACGGGATCGAGCGCGTCCGCCTGGCGCGCGCCGACCTCGGCCCGTTGCTGCACCACCGCGTCCCAGGTCGCGGCCGACCACGCGCGGTAGCGGGCCTGGGCGTCGCCCTCCTGGCGGGCGATGCCGTGCATCTGCGCGGCCATGCCGGTGCTGCCGTAGGCATTGGGGCCGGTGTTGACCGCCGCGAGCGCGACCCCCGGCAGCCAGGACGCGACGCTCGGCCACGCCGCCTGCTGGGCCCCCGCGATCGTGATCACGCCATTGCCGAAGCCGTAGCCGACCGCGACGTTGCTGACGACCAGCCCGAGGACCGGCGCCGGCCCGGTCGGCCCGAAGAGCGTGTACCGGGTGTCGATCGCCGCGGCCGCGGTGAACCCGGGGCGGGGCGCGATCGCGCGCGGGTTCCACAGCTGGACGTCGGGTGCGAGCCGCATGACGTCGCGCATCGCGTGCATCGCGAACTGCACGGGGGCGAGCGCCACCGGCATCCCGCTCAGCCCGAACACGATGATGCCGGCCGCCGCGTCGGGGCTGCGCAGCACCAGCGCGTGAGGCCCCTCCTCGCCGACCGCCCAGCCCTCGGGCATCAGGTAGCTGAAGTGCGGACCCTGACGCGGCGTGGTCGGTGGCGCTGCGCTCATCTGCGCAGGCGTATCACCGCTGGCCGGCGGCGTCGAACCCGGTGCGGCCCCGGTCGCGGCGGCGCCTCTGCACGCCGCCGCGGGTTGGCCGATTCGACGTCCGGGCGACCGCGTCCGCTGGTCGCGCCCGCCGAACGCGCACCCGGGCCGCGACCGGCTGACACCTCGATCGACCTCGGCGGCGGTCGATCCAGTTCTCGCCATGACCGTTGCTGACGCCACCGCCGACCTGCTCATCGAGCAGCTCACCCGGATCATCCACGCCCGGATCGAGAGCGACCGGCTGGTGTTGCCCGCCATGCCCAAGGTCGCGAGCGGCTGCCTGGCGCTGCTCAAGGACCCCGACGTCGCCACCCGGCGGCTGGTGCTGGTGCTCGAGACCGATCCGGTCTTCGCGGTCCAGATCAGCCGGGCGGCGTCGACGGCGGCCTACGGCGGCCAGCCCGCGCGCTCGCTCGACACCGCGCTCAGTCGGCTCGGGATCAACCAGCTCAAGGTGGTGGTGACCGAGGCCGCGGCCCACAGCCTGTTCACGACCCCCGACCGCGCCATCGCCGCTCGCCTGGCCCAGGTCTGGAGCCACTCGGTGGCGGTCGCGATCCTGGCTCGTGAGGTCGCCGGCCTGCTGCACCTGCCCGACCCAGCGAGCGTGTACCTCACCGGCCTGCTCCACGACGTCGGCAAGACCGTGGTCGCCACCCTCCTCATCGAGGCCGAGGCCCAACTCGGCAAGAAGGGCTGGATCGACGCCGAGCAGTGGAGCCGGGTCGTCGACGCGACCCACCGCTCGATCGGGGTCGCGCTGGCCGAGAAGTGGAACCTCGATCCCGAGGTCGTGGCGGCGGTGCGCGACTGTCAGGACTACGCGTCCACCGACCGCCGGTGCATGGCCAACGTGGTCCGGTTCGCCAACGCGCTGGTCAAGGCCAACGGCGGCGCCGGCGGCCCCGTCGACCTCGACAAGGCGCAGGAGCTGGTGACGATCGGCCGCGCGGTGCTCGAGCTCGAGGAGGAGAGCGTGGTCACGCTGACCAAGGGCCTCAAGGCCCGGATCGAGGGCGTGATCGCGGCCTGACCAACCCTGTGATCCGGCCATGTGCCCCTCCGTGCCGCGGCCCCGGTCAACCAGGGGGCAGGTGTGATACGACAGACCTGCGCGGTCCGGTTCGCGCGATGGAGGCCGAGATGAGTGCTGGTCCCCCCCCGAAGAAGCTGAAGTGGGGTCGCGTGCTTGCTGTGCTCGTGGTCGTCGGCGGCGCCGGGTTCGCCGGCTACTGGTTCGGCTTCCGCTAGCCGGCCCGGCGACGTGCCCGTCCGCCCTGGCCCTCCGCCGCGCCGCGCGAGCTTTGCGCGTGGGAGGTCGGGCGAGCGCGGCTACCTGTACGTGCCCGGCTACGTCGACGACGGGGCGCGGGCCGCGATCCTGCGCTGGCTGGCCACGCTGCACCCGCTGTGGGAGCAGCGCTACTCGACGGTGCGGCCGCCGCCGCCGGGCAAGGCGCAGCGCCCGCTCCTGCGCCCGGTGTACTGGCTGGGCAACTGGCAGTTCGCGTGCCTCGGCTACTACGAGCCGCCCCACGGCGTGCGCGATCGCTGCGTCGCCGCCGAGCCGCTGCCGCCACCGCTGGCCGCGATCGCCGCCGACGTCGAGGCCCGGGTCCGGCGGACGTTCCCGCCGGCCGACGTGCCGCCCGGCTGGAAGCTCGACACCTGCCTGGTCAACTTCTACGGCAGCCGGCAGGACGGCGCGCGCTGGCAGGACGTCGCCCGGGTCGGCGAGCACCGCGACTTCGAGCCGGGGCCGGTGGCGTCGGTGTCCCTGGGTGAGCGCGCCCTGTTCCAGTTCGTCGCCCGCGGCGGCGAAGGTCCGCCGGTCCGCACCCAGTGGCTCGATGACGGCTCGCTGCAAGTGTTCGGTGGGCCGCGCTGGAAGGACGAGCTGCTGCACCGGGTCCAGCGGGTCGAGCGCAAGCTCGAGCTCGACCTGCCGCCGGCCATCGCCGGGTTCCGCACGCGCCGCATCAACTTCACCTTCCGCCACGTCCCGGCGACCGACGTTGCGCGCTTCGCCCAACTCGGCGCCCGGGCTCGGGCCGATGTCCGCGGCTACGTCGAGGAGCTGGCGGTCGCGAGCCCTCATTTCAGGGTGGCGCTCGACGAGGGCGAGCCCGCGCTGTGAGCCTGCGGTTCGCGACCTGTCGCTACCTGGCGAACCTTCCACACCCGCTCCTGACGCTGCGCGTTTTTCGCCGGTCATCCTGGGGCCCCCGCAAGGATCTCGATTGCTTGCACGATATCGGCGAATGGTCCGGCCCTTGCTCTCCGTCACGAACGTGATGCGCGCGACCGCTGCTGCTACCGCCCTCAGCTTGCTCACCGCCTGCTCGTTCATCGCGGCGCGCGGGCCGACCGGGGACCGCCGGTTCGGCGACGCGCCGAGCTGCCACTCGAGCAGCGGCTCGATCGCGGTCGATGGCCTGACCTCGGTCGCCGGGATGGCGGTCGGGCTCAGCGGCAACGATGGCGTCGACGTGGTCGGTGGCTTGATCGGCGCGATCTATCTGGGCTCGGCGATCTACGGCTACTCGGCGACCAAGCGCTGCGACAAGGCCCTGTCCGACTACGACAACGAGCTGGCGTCGATCGAGCGCGGCGAGGAGCATGCCCACGAGCGCGAGCGCCGCGCACAGGCGCAGGCGGCCGCGACCGCCCCGCCGCCGGTCCTCCGACCGGCACCGATCGCCCGCCCGGCCCCACCGCCAGCGGCGGTCGCGCCGCCGGTCGTCGCGCCGAGGCCCGTGGCTCCCGCGAGCGGCGTGATCGATCCGTTCGCCCCGGCGCCGGCCACCGACGCCGACACCCCCGACACCGACGCTACCGAGACCGCGGACACCGACCACGAGGCCCCGGCCGGCGATGACGCCAGCGCCGAGGAGCTCGAGCTGCGCTGGCGCGAGTTCTGGAGGAGGTTGCCATGATCGCTCGCACCACGACGCTGGGCGCGGTGCTCGGCGCCGGTCCCGGCCTCTGCCTCGGGCTCGTCCTCGGGATCGTCCTCGGCGCCGCCCCCGGACTCGTCCACGCCGACCAGGTCGTCACCGGCGTGGTGGTGAAGACCGACGCCCGCGAGATCTTCGTCAACCTCGGCGCCGGCAAGGGCGTGGTCGAGGGCGCCCAGCTCCGCATCAAGCGGCCGATCACGCTGCGTCACCCCATCACGCGGGCGCCGGTGGTCGACTGGCTGCCGATCGGCTCGGCCACAGTCACCAGCGCCGGCTCGGCCCTGACCATGGCCGTGCTCGATTCCGCGCTGCGGGCCCAGGTCGCGGTCGGCGACATCGTCGAGGTTTACGTCGAGCGCGACGATCGCCCGGCGCCGACGGCGGTTGAGCCCGCCGGCCCGGTCGACACCCGGCCCTTGCCCACCGTCGAGCCCGAGACCGCCGAGCTGCTGCACCTGTGGCGCAGCCTGACCGGCGCCAGCCTCGATCGCCGGATCAGCGCGTGGGAGGGCTGGCTGGCGACCCACGGCAGCTCGCCGCACGCCACCGCCGTGACCGCCGACCTCGAGGCCCTGCGGGCGCAGCGCGAGGCCACCACCCCGCGCTCGCCGACCGCCGGCGCGTCGGCCGTCAAGCTCGACCACCTCGGCCCCAGCCGGGCCCCGGCCGGACGCGATCTCGCGCTGGTGTTCGTCGTCGACGATCCGGCGGCGCTGGCCAGCGCGTCGTTGCACTACCGCAAGGTCGGCGGCACCACCTACCAGCGCACGCTGCTCACCCGCGAGGGCGGGCTGTACCTGCGTGGCGCCATCCCGGCGGCGGCGGTCGCGTCGCCCGGCGTCGAGTATTTCGTCGAGGCCGCCGGGCCTGGCGGCGACTCGGGCGCGGCATACGCCAGCCCCGAGCGCCCGCACCCGGTCGAGGTCGATCCGCCGCCGCTGGTGACCGTGTTCGATCCCGCGCCCGGTCGGGTCCGGCTGACGATCCAGACCAGCTACCTCGACTTCGCGACGTTCGATCATCGCGAGGTCGATGGCCGCGCGGTCGATCGCCGCGATCGCTTCTCGCTGACCGAGATCGACGTCCTCTACCGGCTGCGGGTCCCGCTGTGGGGCGTGCGCGCCGGCTTCGGCTCGTACGGCGGCTCGGGCGGCCGCGCCGACGGCGTGTGGACCGCGGCCAGCCCGGCGCCGACCGTCGGCTTCCAGTACGGCTACGTCGAGACCGAGCTGCGGACCCCGGGCCACGGCGTGCCGTTCGGCATCGCCACCCGGCTGGTGGTCGGCGTCGGCAACGACGGCCTCGGGGTCGGCGGCGCCGCGCGGGTCCGGATCGGTGACGCCGACGGCAACAACCTGTCGGCGTCGCTCAGCGGCATCGATCAGCTCGGCTTCGTCTCCGACCTCCGGCTCGAGACCTGGCCGCGCCCACGACTGCCGATCGGCGTCTCGGTCGGGGTCACCGATCAACCCGGCAAGGGCGACCTCGGCGTCCGGCTGGCCACCGATCTCGGCTGGCAGGCGCGGTCCTGGGTCCGACCCACGCTGCGGGTGTCCTGGCAGGGCCGCACCGCCGCGCACGCCGGCCTCGGCGGCGGCCTCGGCCTGGTCTTCGACTGGTGAGCAACCCATGACCCACCATCGCCAACTCCTCTGTGTCTGTCTGCTCGCCTCGATCGCCGGCATGGCCGCGACCGTGATCGCGCCGCGGCTCGCGCACGCCGACGGCGTCCGCCACCTGCCGCCGGCCGAGGCCACCGCCGGCGACGAGCTGGTGCTGTCGGCCGAAGTGGCCCGGGCCAGCGAGCGCACCCTCGTGGTCCGCTACCGGTCGCAGGGCGCGACCCGCTGGAGCGAGCTCGCGTTCGCCCGCGCTGGCGATCGCACCTGGGAGGCGCGGATCCCGGCGATCGCGGTCACGCCGCCCGGGCTCGAGTACTTCCTGGTCACCACCGCCACCAGCGTCACCGCCGGCGGGGCCCCACCCGCGGACGTCGCCGCCGTCGACGAGTTCGCCTCGGCGGCCGCGCCCCACCTGGTCGCCATCCAGGACAGCCCGCGAGCCCAGCGCAAGAGCCGCGACCTGGCGCGCGCGCTCGGCCATCGCTCGCGGATCCGCCTGGCCGGCGAGGTCGTCGACTATGGCACCCGCTCCGACGGCGCGGTCGACGTCGTCGATCGCTACTACCGGGTCGACGCCGACTTCGGCTACCGGCTCTTGACCTATCCGCTCGAGGAGATCCGCTTCGGCTACACCCGGCTCGAGGGCGTGGTGCCCAACGCGCCGCGCGCGCTGCCGCCGGCGTGCCAGGCCGCGCCCGACGGCGACGCCTGCAAGCTCGACGCTGGCTACAAGGTCGGCGGCTGGTTCGAGCTCGGCCTGGCGCCGACCGAGGGCGTGCGCTTCGACGTCCGCGGCCTGTTCATGGCCAACCAGAGCGGCGTCGCGGTCGGCGGTCGCGGCGAGCTGCGGGTCGGCATCACCGACGCCAACCACCTCGCGCTCGGCGTCGAGTACCAGGAGAAGGTCGGCACCAGCGCGTACTTCCGCCTGGGCTGGCTGGCGCGACCGCGGCTGCCGATGGCCGCCACCGTCGAGGTGACCGACCTGCCGGCCAGCCTGCGCGCGTCCGGCGTCCGCCTGCTCTACGACGTCTTCTATCCGCTGCCGTCGGGGCTGCGCCTCGGGCTGCGCGTCGGGTACGCCGCGCGCGACCAGTTCATCGGCGGTCCCACCGGTGGCCTGTCGGCCAGCTACGACTTCTGATGCGGAGCCAAGGAGCCACCATGCGTGTCCGAGCTGGGTTCCTCGTGATCGCGACCGCGGCCCTGGCCGCCGCGACCCCGCGCGTGGCCGCCGCCGAGCCGGTGGTGCTCGCGGTCACCGGCGACTCGATCTACGTCGATCTCGGCGGCGAGCAGGGCGTCGGCGCCGGCGCCACGCTCGAGCTGCAGCGCGAGATCGTCGCCCGCGATCCGGTGACCGGCGCGACCTTGCGCGATCGCTTCGCGTTCGGCGAGCTGACCGTGGTGCGGGCCGGGGCCAAGGTCTGCGAGGCTCGGCCCGACGCCGCGGTGCGCGGCCGGGTCCGGGTCGGCGACGTCGTCGAGCTGGTGTCGCCGGCCGGGCGCTACGTCGATCCCTGGGCCGCGCGGGTGGCCGCCTCGCGCCAGGCGCTGCCGCCGGTCGCGGCCACGCCTGACGGTCCGGTCAAGGATCGCGCCGGTGCCGAGCGCGCGGTCGCCGCCGCCGCCGAGGTCGAGGGGGTGTGGCGCAGCACGCTCGGGCGGCCGCCGCGCACGCGGGTGGCGGCCTGGGCCGCCTACGTCGAGGCCCACCCCGACAGCCCGTACGTCGCGGCGATCCGCGTCGAGCAGGCCAGCCTCACCACCCAGGCCGAGGCGCTCGAGCGCGCCGCCACCGCCGCGACCGAGGTCGGCCCGGTGACGTCGACCGTGCTCGGCCGTCGGCGGGCGCTGGCCCGGGCCCTGGTCGAGCTGCGCGGCGAGCTCGGCCCCGATCAGGTGCTGTGGGCCGCGGTGCCGACGCGAGTGCGCCCCGGCGAGCCGGTGGCGTTCGCGTTCGCGATCCCGACGGCCTTGCCCGACGGCGCGGCCTGGCTGTACGTGCGGCCGACCGGCGCCGCCAGCTTCACCCGGGTGCCGCTGGTCGCCGATGGCGACGCCTACCTGCGCGCCACCGTCCCCGGCGTCGACGTCGCGGCCGGCCGGCTGGCGTGGTTCGTGGAGATCGGCGACCGCGCGGTCGGGCAGGGCACGCGCGACGAGCCGATGACGATCGCGGTCGACACCGACGTCGACGAGCCGGCGCCGGCCAAGGACCGGACCTCGATCGAGACCTCGCTCGACTACGTCGACTTCGACGGCGGCCTCGGCAAGGGCTTCGATCAGTACTACCAGGCCGACCTGGCGTTCACGTATCGCTTCCTGACCCCGGTCCACGCCATCCGGCTCGGCTTCGGCTCGATGTCGGGCAAGGGCGGGCCCAAGGACGTCATCGACGCCGATGCCGCCGGGACCTGCATGGACGCCAGCGGCACCTACCGCTGCCGCCAGGTCGACTTCAACTACGTCTACACCGAGGTCGAGCTCCACCCCCGCCCCAGCCTGGCGATCATGCTCCGGCCTCAAGCCGGGTTGCTCACCACCGACACCAGCATGGCCGGCGCGCGCAACCGCTGCAGCGACGCGACCTCGCTCGACGGCTGCGACTTTTTCACCGGCCTCGGCTTCCGGGCCCGGGTCCGGTTCGGCGACGAGCGGGGCGCCAACCTCGAGCTCGGGGTCGGCTTCACCGCGCGGGTCGGCACGCTGTTCGAGGCGGCCTACCACTGGGCGCCGACGCCGATGGTGCCGATCAAGCTGGCCGTGCAGGTCACCGACATGCCGGTGCCCGAGGACTACGGCGTGCGCCTGGTCGGCGACGTCGGCTGGCGCGGCAAGCGCTGGGTCTATCCGTCGCTGCGGGTGTCCTACCAGGCCCGCGACATCGACCACGCCGGCCTGTCGGGCGGCCTCGGTCTCAACTTCGACTGGTGAGGATCACCATGCGCAGCACCGCCCTTCGAACGTGGATCCTGGCGAGCGCGGCGACCGCCACGCTGGCGACGAGCAGCCGGCCCGTGCTGGCCCAGGTCGAGGCCGGCGGGCCTTTGGCGCCGACGGTGGCGGCGGTGGCCCGAGCCACGCTGCTGCACGTGCCGGTGGCGACGGCGACCTCGGCCTTGCCGATCGAGCTGGTCGCGGTGATCGACGGAGCCTGGGCCGAGCCAGCGCTGATCGCGCGCTACCGGCCGATGACCGGCGGCGCCTGGCGCGAGGCCGCGTTCGAGCGCTCGTCGGCGGGCGGCTGGTACGCGACCATCCCGGCCGACGCGGTGGTGCCGCCCGGCGCCGAGTACTACATCGTCGGCCTGGGCGCTGGTGGCGAGACCGCGCACTTCGCCTCGGCCGAGGCGCCGCAGCCGATCCGGGTCGATCCGTCGGTGGTCGACCGGCTGGCCGAGCTCGATCGCCGGCGCACCGGCGGCCGCACCGAGACCGTGGCGCTCGACGTCGATGGCCACGACTTCGGCAACCGCTACGGCGGCAGCGACTACTTCGTGCGCAGCGAGCTGCGGTTGACCCACCGGGTCTCGACCTACCTGCACTCGGTCGGCTTCGGCTTCGGCGTGATCCAGGGTCGGACCCCGGATCGCGAGGGCCCGAACGCCGAGGCCCTGACCACCGCGGGCCGCTACGGCCTGGCCGAGGTGCGGCTGCGTCCGCACCCGTCGGTGTTCGTCGACGCCCGGCTCACGCTCGGGGTCTCGCACGCGGGCTTCCTGCGCGGCATCGGCGGCGCGATCACGTTCGGCCAGCCGTGGCGCTCGAACCTCAGCATCGGCGGCGAGGTCCTCGACGACCTCGGCCCGACCGCGTACGTCCGGCTGCAGTGGGACACCGCCCGGCCGCTGCTGATGGGCGCGTCGATCGTGCGTTCGGATCTGCCGGGCGCGGTCGTCGGCGCCGCCGGCCTCTACCTCAAGTACGACGTTACGTACCGGCTCAAGGACGCGGTCGCGCTCCGCGGCGCGGTGTCGTACGGCGCGCGCGACGGCGCCGCCCACGTCGGCGGCGGCCTCGGGGTCGAGGCCAGCTTCTGAACTCGCCTGTGGCTCGCAGCGGGCCAGGGCGGGTTTCGGGGCCAGGGTGACGGCGAGGAGAGGCGGGTGGTGGGTTTCGGCCGGATCTTACGCCTCACCCCCCATGAGTCTCGACATCATTCTCCGCCGTCCCTGGCGGGCGGTCGCGATCGGTCCGGCCACCGCGATCCTCCTCGCCGCCTCGCTGGGCGGTTGCGCGGGGGCGCTCCAGCGCGCGACCAGTCGCCGCCCCGCGGTGCTGGTCACGGCCGACGGCGGCGAGCGCCAGGTGGCCGCCCTGACCGACATCGACAACACCGGGGTCTGCTCGGTCCAGCTCGTGGCCCGCGACCCCGCCGGCGAGATCGTCGCCACCAGCGCGTGGCTCCCGCCCCGCGCCCGCCTCGAGCGGTTCGAGGTGCACGCCGGCTTCCGCTGGATCGTCCTCGAGGTCGACCCCGGCTGCGGCTACACGTTCGGCGTCATCCACTACGCGACCATCACCACGGCCGCCGAGGTCGCCGATGCCGGCGGCGCCGCACCGGCGCGATAGACGACCGCTGGCGGCCACCGCTACGTACGCGGTCGGCGGCTCGGGCTACCGGACATCGGCGCTCTCTCCTGTTGGCCGAGAAAGCGAGCACGTCCCGACCTCCGACGCGAGCGGCGCCACCGCGAGCCTTGCGGGACCTTGGTGATGCGCCCGACGACTGCGGTCCCTCCGGCCGCCGGCGCGAAGTCGGGCCAGCGCGGCGCGGCTCCGACCTCTCCGCGGGACCGCTGAGCGTGCGTTGCGCTATGGTGGCCACGATGTCGATGGTGCTCCGCGGTGCGTGCGTGCTCGGGCTGGTGCTGGGGCTGGTCGCCTGCGGTGGTGACGACGCGGTCACCCCGCCGACGGCGTGCGTGGCCGGCGTCGCGCGAGCCTGCACCTGCGCGAGCGGCACCGCCGGGGTCGAGACCTGCGCCGCCGATGGCTCGGGCTTCGGCGCGTGCGGGGCGTGCGCGGCGCGGACGCTGGCGTTCCTCGAGGCCCGGCAGTATCCGGTCGGCAGCGCGAGCCCGCACTCGGTGGTCGCCGTCGATCTCGACGGCGATGCCTGGCCCGAGGCTCGTGATCGGCACGTACGGCGACGCCGGCGTGGGCGCGCAGGTGGTCGCGCTGCACAACTTCACGCGGCAGAGAGGACGGCTTCACCGCGCCAGTATCGCCGAACCGCGCCCGGTTTACGCGTCGCTGTCGCCGACGCCGAGCTAGCCGCGACCGCGATCGGCTACGGTGTCGCCAATGCCTGAACCAGCTCCGGGCCCGCTGCCATGGGATGGCCACTGCCGCTGCGACGCGGTCCGCTTCCGCGTCGTCGCCGCGCCGATCGCCACCGCGGTGTGCCACTGCCGCGGGTGCCAGCGCATGAGCTCGAGCGCGTTCACCCTGACGCTGATGGCGCCGACCGGCGGCGTGGAGATCACGCGCGGCGAGCTCGTCCCCGCCGGCGTGCCGGGCGGCGAGCTCCAGCATCGGTGCTGCGACCGGTGCAAGACCTGGGTGCTGACCGAGATCGAGGCGTTCGGCCTGGTCAACGTCCGCGCTGCCCTGCTCGACGACGCCGGCTGGTTCGTCCCGTTCCTCGAGACCTACCGCTCCACCAGGCTCGCGTGGGTGACCACGCCCGCGGTCGAGCGCTTCGACGAGTTCCCCGAGCCCGCGGCGTATCCCCAGCTCCTCGCCGACTACCGCGCCTGGGCCCAGGCGCGCGGCTGGCCCGTCGGCTGAGACCGGCGCGTCCGCGGGCCGAGTATCGCCGAACCGCGCCCGGTCTACGCGTCGCCGTCGCCGAGCAGGCGGGCCAGCGGATCGGTCGCGCCCGGGCCGAGCCGGCGCAGGCTGGCGAGGTGGTGCAGGAGGTGAGCGCGGTTGTCGCCGACCGACAGGTTCTGCAGCTCGAGCGCGCCGATCCGGTCCTCGGGCGTGAACGCCGGCTCCTCGACCCGCTCCATCGACAGCTTGTCGGGACCGTAGGCCATGTGCTCGGCCCGGGTGTCGAGCAGCGTGTAGTCGTCGCCGCGCCGCAGCTCGACGGTGACGCTGCCCGTGACCGGCGGCGCGACCCAGCGGGTCAGCGCGTCCTTGAGCATGCAGGCCTCGGGATCGTACCACTTGCCCTCGTACAACAAGCGGCCGAGCCGGCGACCGAGCGTCGCGTAGAGATCGATCGTGTTCTCGTTGTGGATCGCCGACAGCAGCCGCTCGTAGGCCAGGTGCAAGAGCGCCATGCCGGGCGCCTCGTAGATGCCGCGGCTCTTGGCGTCGATCACCCGGTTCTCGATCTGATCGCTCATGCCCAGGCCGTGGCGGCCGCCGATGCGGTTGGCCTCGCGGAACAGCGCCAGCGCCGACTCGAAGCGCGCGCCGTTGAGGGTCGCCGGCATGCCCTGCTCGAAGCCGATCGTGATCTCCTCGGGCTCGATCGCGGCGCCCGCCCGCCACGGCGCCACGCCCATGATCGGTAGGACGATGCGCATGCCGGTGTCGAGCCGCTCGAGGTCCTTGGCCTCGTGGGTCGCGCCCAGCAGGTTGGCGTCGGTCGAGTACGCCTTCTCGGTGCCCGACTTGTAAGGCTTGCCGATCCGCTCGAGGTACTCCGACAT
>JAYVSF010000846.1:0-6720 GCA_043775605.1 Myxococcales bacterium | reverse complement strand
GGCCGGGCGCGGCGCGGCCCGCGATCGTGTCCGGCGACCGGACGATGTCGGCGGCCGCGCGCCGGTCGGGCGCGGGCGGCGAGCCGTCGTGCGTGCGGTCGCCATGGTGATGCAGGGTAGCCCAGCCGTCGGGCGGGACCCGGTCACCAGCTCACGATCACGAGGATCGCGAGCGCCGCCGCTACCACCGCGATGGTCGCGGCCACCACCAGCGGCCAGCGCGCGGCGGGCGCCAGCGTCGGCGCCGCCACGGCCGGTGGTGGCCGGTGGACCGCGCGGGTCTCGGTCACGACCGCACCCTGCGCCGCCGACGCGCGGGCCGCGGCCAGCCCGCGCTCGAGCTCGGCCAGGGCCGGCGCCGCCGGGTCGCGCAGCCACAGGGTGGTCGCGCCCAGGTCGAGCCGCGTGCCCTCGGTCACGAGCCGCCCCGGCTCGCGGTCGGGCAGCGCCACGCCGTCAATGGTCGCGCCGTTCTTGGCGCCGGCGTCCCAGGCGTAGACCCCGTCCTCGCGGTGGGCGAAGCCGACGTGGGTCCGCGACAGGCCGGGGTCGAGGATGACCCAGTCGGCCTCGGCGCCGCGACCGACGACGATCCGGGCGCCGGCCGGCAGGGGCCGAAGCTGACCGGCGCTCGGCCCGCGCTCGACCACCAGCTCGGGCGCCGGCGGCGCCGCCGCGCCCAGCAGGTCGCGCACCAGCTCGCGCGCCAGCGAGTCGGTGTGGATCGCGCGTGCGGTCAGGCAGGGCGCCGCGACCAGCGCCCACGACCCGATCGTGATCGTGCGGCCGGCGACCGCGGTCGGCTCGTCGATCGCCAGCGCCACGCCATCGACCTCGACGCCGGCGACCGCGGCCAGCGCCGTGACCTCGTCGCCGGCGCGCTCGAGCCGGAGGTGCAGGGGCGCCACCGCCGGGTCCGGAATCCGGACATCGGCGCCCCGGCCGGAGCCGATCAGCACCACCGCGCCGGCCTCGATCGCGCGCGGGCCGCCGCCGGCGAAGGTCAGCGTCAGCTTCAGGGCACCAGGCGGGGGCATCGGCTCACAGGGTTGCTCAGAACCAACCCTGTGTCATCGATCGATCGGGCCGGCACAGGGGTGCCCCGCGGGTTCCGCCTTGGCGTCGACCCGGGATTGAGCGACCATGTCGGGGCGTGTCCGTCCTCGGTCGTTCCGGCCCGTGGTCACCGTGCGTCGCCCTGGCGCTGGTCGCCGGCGGCTGCATGGTCACCGGCGGCGTGTTCGTCGACCGCAACCACGACGGTCGCCGCCAGCCGAGCGAGCCCGGGGTCGCGGGCGCGGTGGTCGCGCTGGAGCGCCGGGTGTTCACCACCTCCGACGCCCAGGGTGGCTTCACCCTCGACGGCGCCCAGCCCGGCGACGTGGTGTGGGTCCGGGTGCCGGACGGCTTCCGCCCGGGCCCGGTGTGGTCGACCGTGCTGCCCGATCAGCTGATGTCGCTGCCGCTTGTGCCGCTGACCGACGCCGAGGCTCGCGCGCCCCTGACCTTCGTGGTCGGCGCTGACACCCATGTCACCGCGGACCCCGCCGATCCCTGGGATCCGGGCGACCTGGCCGAGGTGTTCGCCCAGGCCACCAGCCAGCTCGAGCCGCCACGGTTCTTCACCATCGTCGGCGATCTCACCCAGAGCAACGCCCAGGCCGAGTTCGACCGGCTCGACCGCGGGCTGGCGGCGACGTCGGTGCCGTGGGTGCCGGTGCCCGGCAACCACGACTGGTACGACGAGGGCCTCACCTATCGCGGCATGTACGGCCCCGACAACTACTCGTTCGACATCGGCGACGTCCACGTCGTGGTCTGGGACACCAACATGGGCGCCGAGGACCAACTCGCATTCTTCGCCGCCGATCTGGCCCGGGTGCCGGCGTCGATGCGAGTGGTCGGGCTCGGCCACGAGTCGCCGTCCGACGAGGTCGCGGCCGCGCTCGAGGGCCTCGGCGTCGACTACCTGTTCACCGGCCACTGGCACGCCAACCGCCGGCTCGATCGCGGCGGCCTGACCGAGTGGGGCACCCAGCCGATGATCATGGGCGGCCTCGATCAGTCGCCGTCGGGGTACCGGGTGGTCAACCTCGACGGTCCGGTGCCGGTGATCGACGAGCGCGAGCGGCTGGTCCGCCCCGAACTCGCGCTGATCAGCCCGCACCCCGGGAGCTGCGCGGCGCCCGGCCCGGGCCTCCTGGTCGCGTCGGCCGCGCTCGATGGCTCGACCCCGACCATCGAGGCTCGCGTCGACTGCGGCCCGCCCCAGCCCCTCACGGCCATCGGCGGCTGGGGGTTCCGCGGCCCGCTCAAGGCCCTGGCGCCGGGCCCACACACCATCAGCCTGCGCGCGACCAGCCCGAGCGGGCGCAGCGAGCAGACCGCGCGCGGCGTCCTGGGCTGCACCCCGCCGGTGACGACGCCGGTCGCGGGCGCGTGGCCGCAACTCGGCGGTGGGCCCGATCACCTCGGTGCGCGATCCGCGCCGGTGACGACGCCGGTGGTGGTGCGGTGGTCGACCAGCCTCGGCAGCGCGCTCGGCCTCGGCAACCCGGCCGTCGCCGATGGCCTGGTGGTCGTGACCCTGGCCGATCGCGGGGGCGGCGATCACGGCGGCGTGGTCGCGCTCGACCTCGCCACCGGGGTGGAGCGCTGGCGCTACCGCACCCGCTCGCCGGTGCCGACCATGCCCGCGATCGGCGGCGGCCTGGTGGTGTTCGGCCACGCCACCGGCGAGGTCGAGGCGCTCGAGCTCGCCACCGGCAAGCCGCGCTGGAGCTACGCGCTCGGCGCCGGCCTGCCCAGCCGGGCGTCGTCCTTGTGGTCGTCGCCGACCATCGCCGACGGGCTGGTCCACGTCGCAGTCCAGGGCCGGCTCGCCGCGCTCGACCTCGCGACCGGTCGACCGCGCTGGACTCAGGCACCGATGGTCGACCTGCCGTGGCTGGGCAGCCAGGCCGCGATCACGATCGCGGACGGCGCCGCCCTGGTCGCGCTCAACCGCGACCTCGGGATCTCGAGCTGGGACGCCGCCACCGGCGCGCCGCGCTGGGCCAACATCTCGAACGCGACCCTCGCGATCAACGCGGCGCCGGTCGTGGTCGGTCGCGTGGCGTACGTCGTCAGCGTGCGCGGCGATCTGTCGGCCCTCGACCTCGACACCGGCAAGCGTCGCTGGTCGGTCCCGCTCACGCCCGGCGGCTTCGACTGGGGCTACTCGATCACGGCGACGCCGGCCTACGCTGACGGCCGGCTGTTCGTCGCCACCCAGTGGTACCGGCTGCTCGCGATCGACGCCGCGACCGGCGCGGTCCGCTGGCAGACCAGCGCGCGCGGCGGGCCGCTCAACTTCGCCCACTACCGGTCGGCCCAGTCCGGCTTCGTCGCCAGCCCGGTGGTGACCGGCGACCTGGTCTGGGTCGGCCACCCCGACGGCACCCTCGCGGCCCACGACGTCGTCGACGGCGTGGTCCGGTTCTCGACCTCGCTCGGCGCGCCGATCACCAGCGCGCCCGCGCCGGCCGGCGACTACCTGATCGTCGCGACCTACGACGGCACGGTCCGCGCGCTGGTGTCGTCGCCCGAGGCCCCGGCGCCGCCGGCCGAAGTGTGCGCGCCGTGGATCGCGCGCGACGACGGCGCCGGTGGCTGCTGCGGCACCGGGCGCGCCCCGGGCCCGGGTGACGTCGGCCTGCTCGCGCTGGTCGGTGGCGCCTTGCTCGCGCGCCGCCGCCGCCGCATTTCCTGAGATCCGTGATTCAGTGGATCGGGCCGCCGCAGTCGAACGCGGCGTCGACCCGCACGACCCGGTCCTTCTTCGACGGCCACACCACGTCGACGTGGGCAAGGGCGGTGTGCCAGTCGTAGGCGATGGTCAGCGAGTCGGCGTCGGTCGGCTCATCGCGCTGGTTGTAGGTGCCCTTGCCGGCGACCGCGAGCTCGAGCAGCGCGGTCTTCTTCTTGTAGTCGTCGTAGACGAACGTCACCGACTGCGGGCCGGTCAGCGCGACGTCGGCCGTGATCGAGAAGGCGACGCCGCCGGGCAGGCAGGCCTTGAACAGGGTGCCGTCGCCGACCGCGAACCGGCGGGTGGCCTCGGTGTGGAGTGCGCCGCACACCGCCGGCACGACCAGGTCGTGGACGTCCTGGCCGTCGCCGACCACGGTCAGCGTCGCCTTGCCCGCGTGCTGGCTAGGCTCGACGGGCACGCAGCCCTCGACCGACGCCGGCATGGCGCCGCCCGCGGTCGGCGTGGCGGTCGGCGTGGTGGTCGGCGGCGTGATGGTGGTGGTCGGCGGCGCTGTGGGAGTTGCCGGCGCTGCGGGCGCTGGCTGGTCGAGCGCACGCCGCTGCGTGGGCTTGCCCTTGCAACCCGCGACCAGCGACAGGGCGAGCGCAATCGGCAACGCCGCGGACCAGGAGCGAGTGAGCATCACCCGAGCATATGCGAGGCCAGGCTCGCCGCGGTCGCGCGGAGAGCGCTGATCGGTGTGCTACAGCTGGCCGGTCGGCGCGACGACGAGCTCGATCTCGTTGTGGACCATGACCCGCACGTCCGAGCCGACCACCGCACCCAGCGGCGTGATCCGCTCGGCGCGATCGATCCGCACGCGCTCCTGCTCGGTCTGGTCCGGCTTGCTCTTGAGGCCGCCGACCGGGATCGTGTACGTGCCGGTGTCGCTGATCGCCACCGAGTCGAGTTGCCGGGTGTCGACGGTGATGACGGTCGCGGGCTCGGACCGCTTCCAGGTCACGACCAGCGGCATCGTGGCGTCGACGGTCGCGCCCGGCAGCGGCGCGCTGAAGTAGTGTAGCGCCGGGCCGTCGACCTGGACGTCGCGGACGTTGTCGGCGCCGGCCTCGATCGTGAGCCGGTAGATCTCGTAGTAGCCCGACTGCGCGCCGCGCCAGCGCTGATTGCCCTGGTTGTCCGGGAGCAGCGTCACCATGCCGGCGTCCGAGACCACGACCACCGAATCGGCGATCACGTCCTGGCCGCCCTTGCGGATCTCCACGGAGAACGAGGTGTTGAAGTCGGTCGCCTTCGACGCGTTGGGCACCAGCGGCGTCGCGACCACGTCGGCGTTGATCAGCAGGGTCGCGGTGCCGGTGCCAGCTTGACTGCCGGGATCCAGGCCACCGCCGCCACAGGCCGCCATCGTGGCCAGCAGCGCGCACGGCAACCACGTCAGGTTCGAGCTTCGGTTCATCATCGGTTCCTCCTGGTAGGCGAGTTCGTAGGACTCCATCATCCCACGGCCGCCCGAGGATGCAGCGGCGATCTCGATGTCCTTTGCGTGCACAGCTCGTTCGGCGGTCACAGCGTCAATCGCGACGACGCGGTCGCGAGCTACTGGGTCCGGCCGACCTGGACCCGCAGCCGACCGCGGTCGCGCTCGACCGTGACGAGCCAGGGTCGGCAGCACACCGCGCAGTCCTCGACGAGCTGGCCGGTGGTGTCGGGATCGACGTACAGGTCGACGTGCTCGCGACAGTACGGACAGCGCACGCGCACGGTGTCGTCCACGCCAACAAGATACCGCAGGCCGCGCGACGCGCGACCCGGGTACGGTGTGGTCGTCGGCGAGCGGCGGCCCGTGGCCGATGGATCGTCAGGGCACCGGCGGGCAGTCGCCCTCGCACGACTGCTGGCAGAGCGCGAGGCGCACCGGCTTGGTCGAGCGCTGCAGTGGCACCACCACGGGAACGTCGATGCACGCTCCGCTGATGCCCACGTGGACGCCGACGACGATCTGGCTCGCGGTCTCGGCCACGAACGTCGCCTGGATCGGCGAGCAGCGGACGTCGATCACCGCGGCGCGCTGGGTCGAGAGATCGAGCCCGACCGGCACCAGCGTCGGGCACTGGAACAGGCCGTCCCAGGTCGCGGTGGAGTCGACCACCGCGAGGTCGTTCGCGAGCTGGGCGAGGCAGTTGTCGAAGCCAAGCGAGAGCGCGGCCAGCGGCAGGTGGGCCGACCCGCTCGGCGGCGCGCACTCGCCGATGTCGATCGGGTGCGAGCCGTCGGTCGTGGCGTCGCACGCCGCGATCGAGACGAGGGCCGCCAGCGTGAGGACGAACCGGCGGCCGGTGTGCATGCTCGCAGCGACTGCAAGGTGCGGGCCGTACGTGGATCCGGCCGGTTCACGGCGCGGGATCACGGAAATCTGGGCCGCGGCGCCGTCAGGTAGCTCGGGAAATCGTGACGGGCGCGACGCGTGATCGCGGGCCTCGGCGCACGATCGGCGCGCAGGAGCTGGCTACAATGATCGCGGTGTCGGCCAGCCGGCAGTTCACGGAGCAGGTCGAGCGTGACCTCGCCGCCCTCGACCAGCTGATCGATCGCATCGAGGCCGAGCTGGCGGGGCTGCGTGGCGTCGCGCCGGTCGAGGCCTCGGCGCTCATGCACGGCGCCGAGCAGGTGGCGGTCGCGGCCGGCCGGCTGGCGGCGAGGGTGAAGGCCACGGCCGAGGCGCACGGCCTGACCGGGACCTGGGGCGATCGCGCCGAGCTGTCCACGCTGATCGCCGAGATCGCGCACCGCATCGACGAGCGTGCGACCGCGCTACCGCGAGCCCGGCTGCGCGCGCTGGCTGCGGTGCTGGCCGCGGGCGTCGTGAACCACCGGACCCGGCGTCGCAAGGACGAGCTGACTGCGTTGCGCGAGGTGGCGTGCGCCGAGTTGCTCGGGCTGGCCGACCGAGCCGAACCGACGCC
>JAYVSF010000845.1:0-2342 GCA_043775605.1 Myxococcales bacterium | reverse complement strand
GGTCGCCGCCGGCCACTACGCCACCGAGGTCTACGGGCCGACCCGGCTCGCCGACGAGCTGCGGCTGCGCTTCCCGTCGCTGTCGGTGCACTTCGTCGGCGTCCCGTCGCCGCTGTAGAAAGCCATGCCATGTCTCACCCGCCCAGCCCCGTGCGCCTGCCTGCCGGCGTGCGCGACTTCCTGCCCCGCGCCGCCGCGCGCCGGCGCGCGATCGCCGAGCGGCTGCTGGCGGCGTTCGAGGCCTGGGGCTACGCCCGCATCGTGACCCCGGTGTACGAGTGCGCTGACGTGCTCGAGCGTGGGCTCGGCGCCGATGCCCGGGCCGCGGCGATCCGGTTCGTCGAGCCCGGCACCGGCGAGGTGGTCGCGCTGCGGCCCGACATCACGCCGCAGGTGGCGCGGCTGGCGGCGACCCGGCTGGCCGACGTCGAGGGCGCGCTGCGGCTGTGCTACGAGGGCGCGGTCAACCGATTGACGTCGCCGGGCCGCGGGCCGCTGGCCCAGCGCGAGGTGCTGCAGGCCGGGGTCGAGCTGATCGGCGGGGCCGACGACGCGGTCGACATCGCCGACGCCGAGGCGCTCGCGGTCGCGGCCGCCGCGCTAGGGGCGATCGATCCCGGGCCGGTGCCGATCGACGTCGGTCACGTCGCGCCCGCGCGCTGGGTGCTCGAGTCGGTCGGCGATGCTCGGCCGGTGCTGGCCGCCGCGCTCGCCCGCAAGGACCGGGCCGCGGTCGGTCGGGCGGTGGCCGGCGCCCCTGCCGACGTCGCCGCCGCGGCCATCGCGCTGGTCGGGCTGTGGGGGCCGGTCGACGAGGTCCTGGCCCGGGCCCGGACGCTGAGCTGGCCGGCCGCGGTCACCGCCGCGCTCGATCATCTCGAGACCGTGGTCGCCGCCGCCGCGGCGCTGGCACCGGGCGCGCGCTTCACCGCCGACCTCGGCGAGCTGCGCGGCTTCGACTACTACACCGGCCTGCGCTTCGCCGGCTACCTGCACGGCGCCGGCGACGCGGTGCTGCGCGGCGGTCGCTACGACGAGCTGGTCGGCCGCTACGGTCGCGCGGCGCGGGCGGTCGGCTTCGCGATCGACATCGAGGCGGTGGCTCAGGCCCAGCGCGCCCGTCAGCTCGCGCCGCCCGCGCTCACGCCCGGCGTGCTGATCGCCAGCGGTGATCGCCAGGCCGCCAGCGCGCTCGCACGCACCCTGCGCGGGATCGGCCTGCGCTCGGCGGTCGATCTGGCTCCGGTCGGCGGCGATCGCACCCGCTACGCCGCCGAGACCGGCTGGACCCACGTGCTCGCGATCGCCGCCGACGGCGCGCGCCTGATCGCCGCCGCCGACGGCACGTCGACACAGATCCCGGCCGAGGCGATCGCGCGAGCCGCGGATGGCGACCCGTCGGCGATCCTGCCTATCCTGCCCGCGAGCCAAAGGAGAATGTGATGTCGGTCGTCATCGTGGTCGGCGCGCAGTGGGGCGACGAGGGCAAGGGCAAGGTCGTGGACCTCTACACCGAGAAGGCCGACGCGGTCGTCCGCTATGGCGGCGGCGCCAACGCCGGGCACACGCTGGTGATCAACGGCCAGAAGCTGGTGACCCACCTGGTGCCGTCGGGCGTGTGTCACCCCGGCAAGCCGTGCGTGCTCGGCAACGGCATGGTGATCGATCCCCGCACGCTGCTCGAGGAGATCGACGCGCTGCAGGCCCGCGGCCTGCTGGCCAACGGCGAGCTGCTGGTCGGCCAGGACGCGCACGTCATCCTGCCGTACCACCGCCGCATCGAGGTCCTGCGCGAGAACCGGAAGGGCGCGATCGGCACCACGCGGCGCGGCATCGGCCCGGCCTACGAGGCCAAGGTCGGCCGGCGCGGGGTCCGCATCCGCGATCTGTCGCGGCCCGAGCGGCTGCGCGAGCTGGTCGCCGCCAACCTCGACGAGCTGGTGCCGATCATGGTCCACCTCGGCGGGCCGGCCCCGACCGCGGCCGAGGTCGACGGCTGGATCGCCGACGCGCTGGCCGACGGCGCGCGGCTGGCGCCGTACGTCGGCGACGCCGGCCGGTTCGTGGCCGCGACCATCGCCCGCGGCGCTCACGTGCTGTTCGAGGGTGCCCAGGGCTCGCTGCTCGATATCGATCACGGGACCTATCCCTACGTCACGTCGTCGTCGACGATCGCGGCGGGCGCCTGTCAGAGTGCCGGCATCGGCCCGACGATGATCGACGCGGTCGTCGGCATCACGAAGGCGTATGCCACGCGGGTCGGGGAGGGACCGTTCCCGACCGAGCTTCACGGCGATGCGGGTGACAAGCTGCGGATCGCGGGAGGCGAGTTCGGCGCGACC
>JAYVSF010000844.1:0-6189 GCA_043775605.1 Myxococcales bacterium | reverse complement strand
GCCTCCTGGGCCGCGCGGGTCGGCTCGGTGGCGGTCACGCGGCCGCTACTCGAAGACCATCAGGCGCTCGACCCAGCTCGCGCTGCTCGGATCGCGAGCGACCAGCGCCGCGCGCGCGGCGGCCGCAGCCTGCGCCGGTGGCTCACCTGCGTCGAGGCGGCCGCGAACGTCGTCGACGAAGGCGCGGATGAGGTCGTCGGGCACGGCGACATCGGCGGCGATGACCGCGCGCGCGCCGGCGGCGAGGAACGCGTCGGGCAAGCGCCAGCCAGCAGATGCCGCTGCAGTGAGCCGGCGCCTCACGGCAGGCTGACGTGGCCGTCCTCGGCCTTGCAGGCGCCGCGCGCGACCAGCGCGGTGACGCCGTCGCGCATGCGGGCCTTGACCTTGTCGGTGTAGCGGGCGAAGCCGAGCAGCTTCGCGGTCTCGCGGTACAGGTCCTCGAGCCCCATGCCGAGGTTGCGGTGGAGGACCACTAGCGATGCGGCGGCGATCTCGGCGACCGGGACGTCGCTGGCCTCGCGGTGGGTCTCGGAGGCGTGGCCCGGCACCCGCACCGGCGGCCACACCGTCGTGCTCTGATCGGCGCGCCACACCACCTCGGCGTCGTCGCCGCCACCGAACCGGCCGCGGACGGCCGCGACCTCGCGCACCCGGTGCTCGGCCTTGTCTGTGACCTTGCCGATGCCGAAGTAGGCCCCGACCCGGCGGCTCAGCAGCGCGAGCGAGATCGGTGCCTCGACCTCGAGCACCCGGTCGATGACCTTGCCGAGCTCGTCGGCTCGGATCGGTTCGTGGAGATCGTCGGGAGTGCGACGACCGGCCGGCAACGAGACGACCTGGTACGGCTGGACCTGCGGCCCGCCCGCGACCGGGATGGGCGGAGTGGACGCGCGCGCAGCGGGACGGGCAACCGGCGCCGCGACCACCGCGGGAGTCCTCGCCGCCAGAGGTCGAGCAGCCACCGACGTCCGTGCGGGACTCGCCGGCGCGGGCGTGGCGTCGGTCGGCGCATCCGCCACTGCCGCCGCAGGCGCCGCGGACGGGATGGTCGCGGAATCGCCGAGCGCCGCCGCCGGTACCGCGCTCATCTTCTCGGTCGCCACCGGCACGATCACCACCGGCGCCGGGCGCACCGACGCCACCGGCCCCGAGCGGGTCGCGCTGGCCGGCTTGCGTCCGGCCCGGGCGGCGGCGATCGCGTTGATCACCGCGTTGTGCGCGCGCAGCAGCTCGCGCTCGCCGTCGTGCCACCAGTCGAGCGACCAGATCCGGTGCAGGCGCCAGCCGAGGTTGCCGAGCACCAGCGAGCGCAGGCGATCGCGATCGCGCGCGGTCCGGGCCGCGGCGTAGGCCGGGCCGTCGGTCTCGATCGCCAGCACGTAGCGCCCGGGCTCGTCGGGATCGACCACCGCGAGGTCGAGCCGGTAGCCGGAGCAGCCGACCTGGTGGTGCACGGTCCAGCCCTTGGCCGCGAGCGCAAGCCCGATCGCCGCGGTCAGCCGGGTCGCGGGCGCCCGGGTCGCAGCCTCGGCGACGGTCTGGCCGCCGGCGGCGGCGTAGGCCAGCAGCTCGGCCAGGTGGCGCACGCCGGGCGCGGTGACGTCGGCGCGGATGTGCTCGGGATCGATCGACGAGAACACCACGAGCTGCTCGCGGGCGCGGGTGACCGCGACGTTGAGCCGGCGCTCGCCGCCGGCCTTGCCGAGCGGGCCGAAGTTCATCGTCATCGTACCGTCGCGATCGGGGCCGTAGCCGATCGAGAACAGCACCACGTCGCGCTCGTCGCCCTGGATGGTCTCGAGGTTCTTGACCAGCACCGGCTCGGCGGCGTCCTCGGCGAAGAACGGCTCGAGCTCCGGGTGGCTGTGGCGGGCCTCGTCGAGAAGATCGAGGATCAGCTCTTGCTGCGGCCGCGAGAACGTGACCACCGCCAGCGAGCGCTTGCTGCGCTCAGGATCGCCGAGCCGGTACAGCACCTCGGCCACCACCGCCTCGGCCTCGCCGGGGTTGGTCCGGGTGCCCGCGCGATCGTAGACCCCCGGGACCCGGCGCAGGCTGACGCCGAGGTCGGCGACGTGCGCGGCCGCGGCCGGGAACACGTCGAGCCCGCCGCCGTAGTAGCGATCGTTGGAGAACGCGATCAGGTCCTCGTGCCGGCTGCGGTAGTGCCAGCGCAGCCGCAGCTCGGGCAGCCGCGCGGCCACGCACTCGTCGAGCACGCTCTCGAGTTCGACCACCTCGTCGTCCTCGGGCGCGGCGTCGTCGCCGCCGTCGCCGGCCGCGCCGGCCACGAAGAACCGGGTCGGCGGCAGCTGGCGCGAATCGCCGACGATCACCGCGGCCTCGCCACGGGCCAGCGCGCCGATCGCGTCGGCGGTCGGGATCTGCGAGGCCTCGTCGAAGATCACCAGATCGAACCGCGTGATGCCCGGATCGAGGTACTGCGCCACCGACAGCGGGCTCATCAGCAGGCACGGCTTGAGCCGGGTGAGCAACGTCGGGATCTCGCGGAACAGCGCGCGCAGCGGCTTGTGCCGGCGCTGCTTCCTCAGCTCGCGGAGCAGGAGCCCGATCTCGCCGCTGTCGCTGATCGCGGCGTAGCCGGGGATGACCCGCGGCACCCGCTCCGACAGGCGCGCGATGGTGCGGGCCCGGGCCACGCCGAGCTGCGCGCGATCGAGCTCGCCGAAATTCGCGACCCGGGCGTGGTGCGACGCGCCGTGGAAGCCGGACAGCGCCGGGCTAGCGGCAAGACCGGCGTCGGCGACCCCGACCAGCATCGCGCGCTCCCACGCCGGGGCGAGTTCCTCGGGCGCCAGCGTGCCCGCCTCGAAGCGCTCGACCAGCGGGCCGAGCCCGGCGGCGAGCGCGGCCTTGCGCGCCCGGGCGTACGCGGTCCACGCCCGCAGCGCGGCCGGTGCCGCGGCCCAGGTCGCGGTCGCCGCGGTCAGCGCCGGCAGGTGCCGGCCGTCGGCGCCATCATCGACGTCGACGCCGCAGGTCGCGGTCAGCTTGCTGCGCGCGGTCCGCCAGCGTTCCACCGCGCGGCCGAGCTCGGCGACGGTCGCCGCCGCGCTGCCCGGATCGCTCGCGACGCCGACCACGGCGCGCCAGGCCTGCTCGCGACCGGCGCCGGCGACGCCGACACGATCGAAGGCCGCCCGCAGCTCGCGCGCCCAACCCTGGGCCGCCTCGATCGGCTCGAGCGGGGCGTCGGGCTCGGCCGCCGCTGCCAGCGCGCCCAACCAACGGGTCACCGCCGGTCGCGCCGCCGCCAGCACCCCGTCAGCGGTGGCCGCGTCGCGCGCAGCGTCGAGATCGTCGGCGATCGTGACGTCGGTCGGCAGCGCGGCACCGGCCAGCGCCTTCCGCACCGTCGCGCGCGACCCGCGCAGCGCGAACCAGCGGAACAGCGCGAACCGCCCGGCCCACTTTCGGAAGCCGTCGGCGAGCCCGGTCAGCTCGGCGTCGTAGATCGCCGCGGTCCAGCGCGCCTCGAGCCGGGCCGCCAGTTCGCGCCGGTGGCGGACCACCGCCAGCCAGGCGTCGACGTCGCGCGGCGCGCCGGCGGTGCCGGCCCGGGCCTTGACCAGCGCAGTCGACGCAGACGTCACCGGGGCCGCCGCCGGCCGGACGTCCATGATCAGCTCGGCGCCGGGCCGCGGGCTCCCGGCCAGATGATCGGCGAGCGCGCCCACCGCCTCCAGCTCGGCCCGGGTCCGCGGCTCGAGCCCCGGCACCATCGCGGTGAACGCGGTCACCTGCGCGGTCAGCGCCGCCGCCGCCGCCGCGGCCTCGGTCACCGTCGCGGCCACCGCGTCCTCGCTCGCGAGCTGCCAGTGCTCGAGTGTCGAGCCGCGCCACGGGTGAGCGGTCGGCGGCGCGACGTCGTGCGCGGTCTCGGCCAGCCGGGAGACGGCCTCGCGCCGGACCGCGACGTCGTCGGCGCTGGTCACCTGCGCGGTCGACGCCGCCTCGCCCAGCTTCGGCGCATCGCGCAGCTCGCCGAGCCGGGCCAGCGCGTCGTGGACGCTCGGGCCCGCCGGCTGCGCCCGGTGCAGGCCGTCGGCGTAGTCGTCGAGCTCGGCGCGGACCGCGGCCAGCCGGGCGTCGTCGCCGGCCACCGGCGTGTTGGGCCGCCACACCCGCTCGAGCACCCGCCCGAGCTCGCCGATGACCTCGCGCTTCCGGGCCTTGTGCGAGTGCAGCTCGAGGCAGAAGTCGCCGAGCCCGACCGCCGCAAGCCGGCGCTCGACCACCTCGAGCGCGGCGATCTTCTCGGCGACGAACAGCACGGTCTTGCCGGTCGCGAGGGCCTGGGCGATCAGGTTGGTGATGGTCTGCGACTTGCCGGTGCCCGGCGGGCCCTGCAGCACGAACGAGCGCCCGGCCGCGCCCGCCATCACCGCGGCGAGCTGGCTGGCGTCGCAGTCGAGCGGCGCGAACAGCTCGGCCAGCGGCACCGTGCGATCGAGGTCACCAGCGTCGAGGAACGGCCCCTGATCGGCGAAGGCCTGGCCGCCGCCGGCCGCGAGGTGGCGGACTACCGGCGCGCTCAGCAGCGCCTCACCGCGCTCGGCGAGGTCGGTCCACATCGCGAACTTGGTGAAGGAGAAGATGCCGAGCCGGGCCTCGGGCAGGACCTGCCACCGCGGCCGCCCGGCGATCGCCCGCGCGACCTCGGCCATCGCCACGCCGACGTCGGGCTCGTCGCCAGCCTCGCCGCCCGGCCGCGGCACCACCACCCCGAACTCGGTGGCCAGCTTCTCGAACAACGTGTCGTTCCAGCGCGGCTCCTCGTCGGCGACCGCGACGACCCGAGCCCGCTCGCCGGCGCCCCCGCGCCGCAGCTCGGCGGGGACCATCACCAGCGGCGCATGACGCGCGACGTCGCTGTCGTCCGCCTCGTACCAGCGCAGCACGCCGAGGCCGAACCAGAGCGTGCGCGCGCCGCCCTCGGACAGGCTCTCGCGCGCGGTCCGGCCCATCGCGACGACAGAGCGATCGAGCTCGAGCGCGGGCGCGGCGATCAGCAGGCGACGGCTGGCCAGTGCCTGGGCGGCCGCGTGCGCCAGGGCCTCGGCGGCGCGCTCGTGGCCGATGGCCTCGGCGGTGGCGGCCACGTGCGGCGCGAACTCGAGTTCGTGCCCGGCGTCGAGCGCCGCGGCCAGCGCGACTGCGTCGACCCCGGCCAGGGTCACGAGCTGTCGCCCGTCGCGAGCGTCGAGCAGACGGTTGCGCAGGGTCAGATCGAGGAGCGACAGCTTCCACCGATCGAGCCGGCGCGCGGCGAGGCCAGGTGCGAGGCCAGGATCGATAGCCGTGGTCACGGGGCCGACTGTACTCGCGTGGCGGCGACCGTCCGGGCTCGGACCACCACGCCGGCCACAACGACCGATCCCGGGATCGGGTCGCAACCGGGGCGACGATGGGTAACCTGTGAAGGGACCGCGTCCACGCTGTCCGCTCAGGTCAACGTCCACGTTCAACGTCGCCGTCGCCGTCGCGGTCAACGCTGACGTCCACGAGCGCCGCTGACCCGACGGATCGTCGCTCGGAGACGGGTCAGCGACGTGATCGCGGCTTGCCGGTAAGCGGGCAGCGGCCGACAATGCCGCGGCCATGGCCGACGAGCACGACCTCGACCACCCGCGGGCGCCGCTGGCCGCGTTCGCCCTTGATCCCGAGGTCCTCCACCTTAACCACGGCTCGTTCGGCGCCTGCCCGCGCGCGGTGCTGGCGGCCCAGGATCGAGTCCGGGCCCGGCTCGAGCGCGCGACCATGCGCTACTTCGTGACCGAGTACCCCGACGAGCTCGCCGCGGCGCGCGCCACCACCGCCGGGTTCGTCGGCGCCGACCCCGACGGCTTCGTGTTCGTGGCCAACGCGACCACCGGCGTCGCCACCGTGCTGGCCAACCTGCGGCTCGCCGCCGGCGATCAGGTCGTGGTCACCGATCACGCCTACCGCGCCTGTCGCAACGCGCTCGATCGGGTCGCCGCCGCCGCCGGCGCCGAGGTCGTGGTGTCGCCGATCGTCACGCCCGTCCGGGATCCGGACGCGCCGCTCGCCGCGATCCTCGACCGGGTCACCGCCCGCACCCGGCTGGTGCTGCTCGACCACGTCACCAGCCCGACCGCGCTGGTCCTCGACGCCGCGGCCCTCGCCCGCGCCCTGCCCGCCGAC
>JAYVSF010000843.1:0-18122 GCA_043775605.1 Myxococcales bacterium | reverse complement strand
ATCCTGCCGCTGGTCGCAGCCACCGTCGCGGGCAGCCAGCTCGCCGCCGAGAGCAAGGACGGCACGCTGCGGGCGATGCTGGTGCGGCCACCGTCGCGGACCGCGGTGTACGTGGCCAAGGCGCTGGCCACGATGATCTGGCTGCAGCTCATGGTCTGGTTCCTGCTCGCGCTCGCGCTCTTGCTCGGCCACGTCGCCTACGGCGGCGGCTCGATGCTGATGTTCGTGTGGGAGTTCAGGACGGACGGGTTCTGGTCGGTGCCGCCGTCGACGTGGTGGCCGATGCTGCTGGTGGCCAGCGTGGCGATCACGCTGGCGCTGGCGCTGATCGCCAGCCTCGCGCTGTGCGTGTCGGCGATGACCGACAACCCCGTCGTCGCCCACGTCGGCACCCTCGGCGGCTTCTTCATCTCATCGATCCTGCAGCGCCTGCCCGACCAGATCCTCGGCGACGACTTCAAGCAGCTCCTGCCCACCACCCACATGAACTTCTGGCACGAGGTGTTCCGCTGGTTCCGCCCCGGAGCCTCGCGCGTCGACTACGACCGGCTGATCCGCGACGTCGGCTGGAGCCTCGGCCTGACCGTGCTGTTCCTGGTGGTCGGGCTGATCGTGTTCCGGCGCCGCGACCTGACGTCCTGACCTGGCGGTGCCGCGTGCAGAGCGCCGTTCAGCGCACGCTGACCCACACCACCGCCGCCACCACGATCAGGATGACGATCACGACTACGAACCCGGGCGGGCCGCTGCCCTCTGGCCGCAGCCGCTCCTGCCGGACCAGTTGCCGGGTCTCCGAAGCGTAGGAGGATCCGGGGTCACGACCCATGGCGGCAGTGTGCCACGCGGGCCGGGCCGATGCTCGCTGCGCCGACGGCGATGGTCGCGTCGGTTCCGGCGCGGCGCGAGGTCGCGTCGGCCGCGCGCATGTATGATGCCGCGATGCCTCCCGCGCCCGGCCCCGGCGACCTCATCGGTCGCCGCTACCAGCTGATCGAGCTGGCCGGTCATGGCGGGATGGCCGACGTGTGGCGGGCGGACGTGGTCGGTGACCTCGGCTTCCGGCGACCGATCGCGATCAAGCAGATGCACCCCGGGCTGTCCGATCAGCCCAGCTACGTCCAGATGTTCGTCGAGGAGGCCCGGCTCGGCGCCAGCCTCGAGTCGCCCAACCTCGCCGAGATCCGCGACTTCGTCTACGAGAACGGCAACTACTACATCGTCATGGAGTGGATCGAGGGCCTCGATCTCGGCACCTGGATCCGGTGGCACACCCACCGCAACGAGGGCGCGCGCTGGGAGCTGGCGGCCGCGATCGGGGTCGGCGTGCTGCGCGCGCTCGCCGCCTGTCACGAGCGGGTCGGCGCCGATGGCAAGCCGTGGCCGGTCGTCCATCGCGACGTCTCGCCTCACAACATCATGATCACGACGCGCGGGCTGGTGAAGCTGATCGATCTCGGGCTGGCGATGGCCGGCGACCGGACCAGCGAGGCGACCGAGCCGGGCGTGGTCAAGGGCAAGATGTCGTACCTGTCGCCGGAGATCGTGAGCGGCGCGCGGCCGACGCCGCCGGCCGATCAGTTCGCGGTCGGCTCGGTGCTGTGGGAGACGCTGGTCGGCCGCAAGCTGTTCGACGGCCAGACTGACTACGACACCTACATTCGCGTCCGCGACTGTCAGGTCCAGCCGCTCAAGGCCTACCGGCCCGACGTCCCGGCCGACTTCGCCCACCTGATCAACCGCGCGCTGTCGCCCAGGCCCGAGGATCGCTTCCCGTCGGCCCGCGAGTTCGCCCGTCAGGTCGGCACCGTGCTCAAGCACGTCCAGCTCCGGCGCGACCTGCACGCGATCCTCGCCAAGTCGATCAACGACGCCCGCGCGTCGCTCGGCATGGCCGATCGCTCCGACGACGTCTCGGCGATGACCCCGGTCGCCGAGCTCCGGCCCGACGCCGCCGCCCCGGCGCCGTTCGGCGAGCGCCTGCGCGGCCTGCGCCACCGCCTGCCGCAGCTGTTCGGCCGCAAGAAAGCCTGATCCGGCCGCGGGCCCCAGGAGGTCTCATGCCTGCCCTCGACCGCACCCGGGTACGCCTGATCCTGCGCGGCGCGGCCGCGTGCGCGATCCAGGCGCCCAGCTCGCACAACACCCAGCCGTGGCGGCTGCGCCTGGTCGCCGACGGCCTCGAGGTCACGCTCGATCGCAGCCGGCAGCTCGCGGTGATCGATCCCGACGGCCGCCAGCTGACGATCAGCGCCGGCTGCGCGCTCTACAACGCGCGGCTGGCGATCCGCAACGCCGGCTTCCTCGAGACCGTCGACGCGTTCCCGGATCCGCGGCGGCCCGATCTGGTGGCACGGGTCGGGCTCGGCCTGCCCCGCTCGCCGCTCGACGACGATCGCGAGCTGCTGGCGGCGGTGCCGCGGCGGGCCACCAACCGGCGGCCGTTCCTCGATCGCCCGATCGGCCAGGCCGTCGCCGATGACCTCGGCCACGCCGCCCGCCGCGAGCGGTCGTGGATGCAGCGCCTGACGCCGGCCGACAAGCACGCGCTCGCCGAGCTGGTCCACGAGGCCGATCGCCGGCAGTACGCCAGCGCCGCGTTCCGTGACGAGCTCGGCCGCTGGCTGACCGGCACCGGCAGCCTGCGCAAGGACGGCATCCCGTTCGCCGAGAAGGAGTACGGCTCGAGCCTGCCGTTCACCGTCGCTCGCCGGCTGCGGACCCTCGACCTCGGCGACCGGTTCGGCGAGCTCGAGGAGGTGCTGATCGAGGGCTCGCCGCTGGTGGCGGTGCTGGCGACCCAGGGCGACGAGGAGATCGACTGGCTCGACGCCGGCCAGGCCCTGCAGGCGGTGCTGCTGCGGGCCACGGTGCTCGGCCTGTCGGCGGCGTTCCTCGGCCAGGTGCTCGAGGAGCCGGAGCTGCGCGACCAGGTCCTCGCGCTGCTCGGGGTCGAGGCGGTGCCGCAGGCGGTGCTGCGCCTGGGCTACGCCGAGCCGGTGACGCGCCTGGCCCCGCGCCGCGAGCTCGACGACGTCTTGACCGAGGACTGACCGAGGCCGGCGCGCGAGCGACGTCAGCGCCCGTCGCGCCAGGGGCCGTCGAGCGCGAGCACCAGCAGCTCCGACGCCGCCGCGGGATCGTCGGCGTCGACCGAGGCCAGCAGCCGCTCGCCGTCGGCGACCAGGCCCTCGAGCTTGGCCACAAGCCGCGCGCCCTGCTCGTCGAGCACCGGCGCCCACCGCGCCTGGCCGCCGACGATCACGCCGAGCGCGCTGCCGGCCACCGCGCCGTCATCGTAGGCGCTGGTCGTGGCCTCGGCGGCGGCGGTGTAGCAGAGGGCGCCGGCCCAGGCCTCGAGCTCGGTCAGGCGCAGCGCGACCCCGTCGAGCGCGCCGAGGTCGAGGAGCTGCCAGCGCACCTCCGGCACCGGCGCGCCGTCGGGATCGGCCAGGAGCGCCCGCACCGCCGCCATCGGCACCCAGGCCAGCGCGTCGTGGGTCGGCACGCCGTCGTCGCCAGCGTCGCCGCCGCGGTTGCCGAGTACCAGCGCGTCGCCGGCCACCGTCGCGCCCTCGAGGTTGAGCCGGCCGCGGCCGAGCTCGGGCCGGTGCAGCGCCTGGTACAGCCGCGGCACCGCGATCGCGATCGCGCCGTGCGCGTCGACGACCACCGCGTGGCGGCGGACCGCGAGCCCGCTGTCGGAGCCCAGCGCGATCAGGCGGTCGCCGTCAGCGAACAGCGACTCGAGGTCGAGCTTGCCCGGCTTGTTGCCGCGACCGGCGTCGAACTGGCGCTGGCCACCGGCGCCGGCCGGCAGCGTGATCGCCTCGCACGCGCCGGTGCCGGGGTCGACCAGGCCGACGAAGTTGGCATCGTCGGACACCACCGCCAGCCGGCCGCGCCACCGGGCCAGGCCGCTGGCCGAGCGGACGTGGGCCGGGCGATCGAGCGCGGCGTCAGCGCCAGCCTGGTAGTACAGGCGGCGGCGCTCGACCACGCGCACGGTCAGGCGAGGGTCGAGCACGGCCGGCAGCACCGCCAGAGTATACCGCCGGCCGCGGATGCTACGCTGGGTCGATGTCCCGGGTGTTCGCTGTCGGTGTCGTGGCCCTCGCGGTCGCGATCGCCGGCGGAGCGGCCCCGCCCGCAGCCCACGCCGAGCCCGCCCGACGCAACCTCGACTACGTCGTGGTCGCGCCGAGGCCGTCGGTGTTCAGCGCCGCGCCCGACGTGATGTTCCTCGACCGCTGCGCCGCCGGCTGCACCGTGACCGCCGGTGGCGACGACGCCGCCCGTGGCACCTCCTCCATCCTCGGTCGTGACGGCCTGCCGGCGCGCGCGACCCTGGCCGGGTTCCAGTGGGGCGACGCGGTCTGGGATCAGGTCGTCGCCTGCGTCCGCGCCACCTACGCGCCCTACGACGTTCAGGTCGTGACCGAGCGTCCGGCGGCCGGACCGTACGTCCGGGTGCTGGTCGCCGGCGAGGCCGCGGCTCTCGGCATGCCCGGCAACACCCTGGGCGTGGCGCCGTTGACCGCGGACTGCTCGGCGCAGAACAGCGCGATCGCGTTCGACTTCGCCAACGCCCACCAGCCCGGCCCCGATCAGGTGCTCGAGATCTGCGCCACCGCGGCGCACGAGGCCGGCCACATCTACGGCCTGGACCACGAGTTCGAGTGCAAGGACCCGATGACCTACCTGATCGGCTGCGGCGGCAAGGTCTTCCTCAACAAGACCGTGCCGTGCGGCGAGTTCGACGGGCCACGGGCCTGCAAGTGCGGCGCGACCCAGAGCTCGTTCCGCAAGCTGGTCAGCGTCCTCGGCTCGGGGCCGCCTCCGCCCGGGCCGACCCTCGAGCTGATCACGCCCCAGGACGGTGCCGAGGTCAGCGCCGGCTTCTCGGTGTTCCTGCGCGATCGCGGCCGGCCGCTGGCGATCGCCGAGCTGTGGATCAACGGCGCCGAGATCTCGTCGGTGCCGGGCAAGCTCACCGACGCGCCGTACGAGCTGCGGACCCCGACCAGCCTGCCCGACGGCACCCAGCACCTGATGATCCGGGCCTACGACGATCTCGGCCGGCTGAAGATCCTGACCGCGATGGTGCACAAGGGCGCCGGCTGCGGGACCTGCCCGGCCGGCCGGACGTGTGACGGCGCCGGCGCCTGCGTGGTCGCGCCCGGGACGGCGGCGCTCGGCGCGGCGTGCGTCACCGACGGCGCCTGCGCCAGCCAGTTGTGCGCCCAGCGCGGCGACGACCAGGTGTGCAGCGAGCCGTGCTGGCCCTCGGGCATGGCCTGCTCCGGCGCGCTGTCGTGCCAGCACGCCGACGACGAACGGCTGGTGTGCCTGCCGCCGCCGCCCGACGAGGGTGGCTGCTGCGGGACCAGCCGGCACCCCGGGGCCAGCCTGACCCTGGCCGGGCTGGTGCTCGGCCTGCTCGGCCGCCGCCGCGCTCACCGGCGCTGGCCGCCCGCGACCTCCTGACCGCGGACAGACCGCACGACGAGGCTTGTGCCGGTGGCGCGCGCGAGGGACGCTCCGGCCATGAAGCGCCGTGACTTCCTCCGCCTGTCTGGATCGTTCGTCGTCGCCGCCAGCGTCACCACCCTGCCCGGATGCGGTGACGACGGCGGCACCAACCCGCCAGCCGGCGTCTACCAGTTCCCGCAGGGCGTGGCCTCGGGCGATCCCCGCGACACCACGGTGGTGCTGTGGACCCGCGCGGTCCACACCGACGGCACCACCGACCCGGTCCTGCTGACCGTCGAGGTCTCGACCGATGCGACCTTCGCCACCCTCGCCCTGCAGGACACCGTCGAAGCCTCGGCCGCCGCCGATCACACGGTACGCGTGCTGGTCACTGGCCTGACCGCCGACACCATCTATCACTACCGGTTCGTCGCCGACACCGACGTCATCGTCGGCCGGACCCGCACCGCGCCGGCCGCCAACGCCGACGTGCCGGTCCGCCTGGCCTGGGTGAGCTGCCAGGACTACGCCGCCGGCCTGTACCACGCCTACAAGCTGATGGTCGCCGAGGACCTCGACCGGGCCACGGCCGATCAGATCCGCGCCGTGATCCACCTCGGCGACTTCATCTACGAGACCCGCGGCGACGGCTTCCAGGCCGCGCTCGACGACAACCTCAACCCGATCACGGTGATGAACCCCGACGGCACGCCGCGCACCGTGGCCGCGTTCCCGTCGGGCGGCGGCATGGCCGGCACCACCAACTTCGCCAAGACCCTCGACGACTACCGCCACCTGTACAAGACCTTCGCCTCCGACCCCGACGTCCAGGCGGCGCGGGCCCGGTGGCCGTTCATCTCGACCTGGGATGATCACGAGTTCACCAACGACTGCTGGCAGAGCCAGGCCAACTACAGCGACACGAGCTCGCTCGACGAGCCGGCCCAGACCCGCAAGCTGGCCGGCTGCCAGGCCTGGTTCGAGTACATCCCGGCCCAGCTCACCGGCGCACCCGCGGTCAACGGCGTCACCCAGCACGCCCGCAACTTCGCCGCCGCGACCGTGACCGACCACGCGTTCACCCCGGCCAACAACGACAACTTTGTCGACGAGCCCAACAACGCCGCCGCGGTCGGATCGATCACGATCTATCGCAGCCTGAGCTTCGGCAAGCACGTCGACCTGGTGATGACCGACCAGCGCTCGTACCGGAGCGATCACGCGATCCCCGAGGAGATCGGCGACACCAGCTTCGAGTACCTCGACGTCCGCAACGTCTTGCCGACCACCGACCTCGAGATCATGGACGCCGGCCGCACCGCCAACGGCGGCAACCCGCCGGCCACCGTCACGGTCAGCGGACAGCCCAACCCGCGCATCGCCTCGCCGCCCGGCACCATGCTCGGCAAGGACCAGAAGCAGTGGTGGAAGGACTCGATGAAGATGTCGACGGCGACCTGGAAGGTGTGGGGCAACGAGGTGCCCTTCATGCGCTTCCAGATCAAGAAAGGCCCGGTCGGCGGCCTGATCGTCGATCGGTTGATGGACGGTGACGCCTGGGACGGCTACGGCACCGAGCGCACCGAGCTGACCAAGTTCATCAAGGACCAGAACGTCAAGGGCGTCGTCCTGCTGTCGGGCGACATCCACGCCCACTTCGCCGGCATCGTCTACGACGACTTCAGCGCCGCCAACCCGAGCCCGGTCGCGGTCGAGTTGATCGCCGCCGGCATCTCGTCGAACTCGCTGTTCTCGTTCTACGAGTTTGCGGCGCGCGGCGCCGGCGTGCCCGGCGACGTCCGCTCGATCGTCACCTACGACGCCTCGGCCACCGGCGGCCCCAAGTTCGTCGAGAACCTGAACATGTTGTTGGTCCACGGCGCCGCCGCGGCCCGGACCATGGCGACCACCAACAACCTGACGATGGCGCTGGCGGCCAGCGACCGGACGATCAACCCGCACCTGAAGTACGCCGACACCAACGCCCAGGGCTACGGCGTCGCCCTGTTCACCGCCACCGAACTCCAGGCCACGCTGGTCACCGTCCAGCGCCCGATCAACGCCGCCGCCGCCACTGTCAAGCGCACCACCAGCTTCACCGTCCCCAAGAACAACCCCGGCGGCATGACCGACCCGGTCGTCACCGGGACCAAGCCGTTCCCGCTGACCTGATCAGGTCAGGGGATGGCGGCGATGCAGCAACCGGTGATGCAGAACTGACCGTCGGGGCAGGCGGCGTTGGGGCCGCAGACCGACGAGCCGGTCGGGCAACTCTGGCCGGTGCAGCCGGCAGGGAGATCGTCAGGGGTCTGGCCCGGGCACAGGATGCAGGTGTTGCCGCCGCACGGGTTGTTGCAGGACACCTGCTTGACGCAACGGGGGCAGGCGTTGGGATCGGCGATATGGTCGGCGTCGCAGTGGGGGGCTGTCACCGGGTTGGTGACGATATCGAAGCAGGCGTTGGTGACCGGATCGCAGATCGTGCAGCAGCCGAAGCAGTCGCACCCGGGCGGCGTCAGCGGGAAGCAGTTGGCGATGCACGCCTGGGACTGCGGCTGGCTGCACGCGGCCGGGTCGTACTGCTGCGGGTGGATCGGGCACGACGCGCGATCGGGGGCGCCGAGCAGGCAGCAGACGTGGATGTTGCAGCCGTCGTTGCCCGAGCCGCTGTTGCCGTCGAAGAAACAGTCCTGGAACGTGGCGTCGATGTTGTCGCCGGGGATGCCGGTGGCGAAGCTGCTCTCGTCGTTGTCGTTGGCGCCGGTGCACTCGACGTCATTGCCGTCGATGAAGGTGTCGTTGTCGTCGTCGATGCAGTTGTTGCACTGCGGGCCGCCGGGGACGCAGCCGGTCGTGCCCTGGGCATCGGTCCGCGCGTCGGTGCCGGTGCCGGGCGCGTCGATCCCGCCGCCGTCACCGTCGCCGATCGCGCCGTCGTGATCGCCGGCATCGCCGGTGCCACCGCTGGGGTTGCTGCCGCAGCCGGCGGCGAGCAGGACGATCGAGACCAGCGCGAACAGCGCACGAGCAGGCACGGTGCGATGGATCATGGCTTCACTCCCTGGTGACGGTCTAGCAGGTCGCGAGCGTCGGCGGCGTTGGCACCAGCCGGGAAGCGAGCGAGGTAGCTACGGGCGAAGCGCGCGGCGCGATCGCGATCGCCCTGAAAAAAGGCGAGACGCGCCGCGGCGTAGAGCGCGTTGGCCGCCCACGGTCCGGGGCCACTGGCGACCTGCCGGTAGGCGCGCAGCGCGTCGGCGGGAGCGCTGACCTCGAGTGCGGCGGCGGCCTCGAAGCGGGCGCGGGGATCGTCGACGTCCGCGGCGACCGAGGCGACGGGTGGCGCGACCCGCGGAGCCGGCGCGACCGGCGGATTCGATCGCACGACCGGCGGATTCGATCGCACGACCGGCGGCTCGGGCACGACCGGCGGCTCGGGTGCCGGTGGCGGCGGAGAAAAGTGCGCAGCGGCGACGCCATCCGGGTTTGCGACGGTGGCGGGTCGTTCGCCGGCGGCCTCCCGAACGCCGGCGGACGACCAGGAAGCGCCATCGAGGAGAACCTCGCGACGCCCCCACGCCACCACCTCGACCTCACCATGGGCGACGTCGACACGGGCGTCGTCGCCGCTACGCGTGACCGTGAACCGCGTGCCGACCACGCGAACCTGGACGCCCCCCGCCAGCACCACGAACGGCGGTCGCCCGGCGCGCGGTGACACCGCGAAGATCGCGCTGCCGCGCTCGAGCAGGATGGCGACGCCGTGGTCGGCGTGGCCTTGCATGACGATCGCGGAGCTGGGCGCAACTGTGATGGCGGCGTCGCCGAAGCTGACCTCGGTTGCGGCCTCGGTGGTGACCACCCGCGAGGCCGGGGCGGTCAGCGGCTGGCTGGTCGTCGGCCACGCGACCACCGCGACCACCGCGACCACCGCGACCACCGCGACCAGGGCGGCCGCCACCGTGCCGACCAGCAGCGATGGCCAGCGTCGGCGCGACAGCGGTACCGACGCCGGGCGCGGCGGCGACGCCGGCGTCCGGTCCATCTCGGTCCACAGCCGGCGCTCGACCCGGGCCCAGGCGATGTCGGACAGCTCGTCGACGTGCGGCGGGCCCGACGGCGGTGACGGCGGCGGTGACGAAGGCGGGCGCGCGGTCATGACGCCTCCGAGGCTGTGCAGCTCACAAACTCTCCTCGCCGAGGTCGCGGACGTAGCCGGCCAGCGCCGGGTCCTTGCGGGCCAGCCGGGCCAGCTCCTTGCGCGCCCGCCACACCCGGGTCTTGACCGCACCGGCGCTGACGTCGAGCAGCTCGGCGACCGCCGCCACCGGCTGGCCATCGATGACCGCGAGCGAGAACGCGACGTGCTGGTCGGGATCGAGTTGATCGAGCGCGCGGTACAGCCGGCGCACCGCCTCACGCTGCTCGGCAAGGTGAGCGGCATCGGGCGATGGATCGACGACGTCGACCTCGGGCTCGACCCGACGGCGGCGCGCCGACCGGAGGTGGTTGTAGGCGACGTGGACGGCGATGGCGCAGCACCAGGTGCTCGGGCTCGATCGCCCTTCGAACCGCTGGATGCTCCGGAACACCATCAGGTAGGTCTCTTGCAGCAGATCTTCGAGATCGCGGTTTTCGCCGAGGATGCGGAACAGGGTCCGGTGAACGACCCGTCGAGTCTGGAGGAACAGCTCACGCTGGGCAGCCCGATCCCCCTCTGCGCAGCGCGCAGCGACGGCGACCAGCTCACCGGTCGTCATGGCGGGGGAGGACACGACGTCTCGTTGGTGGTCCGACAGGGCCGGCCGGTCACCAGAAATCGACGCGACCGGTGTCGAGGATCGGTTCAGAAGTCGACCGAAACCGTCGCCAGCGTCCAGGGCTCGACGTGGGCATCGATGACCTCCTCCGTCGACCGCGATCGCAGCAGCTGGTCACGGGGAACGAGGGTGGCGCCGACCCGGACGGCGACGCCGACCGGCCCTCGCTGCCAGCGCCCCCCGAGCTCAGCGTCGAGCGCCAGGGTGGTGGCGCTGGCGTCGGCCCCGGGCATCCCGGGTCCGGTGCGGGGCGCGGTGAAGCCGGTTTTGACCAGGCCGAGCCCGAGGCCTGGCAGCAGGGTGAGTCCGGGGCGCACCCGCCACCCCGCACGAGCCCAGGCCCCGACGCTCAACTCCGACCACATCCCTCGCTGGTCGAACCCGACCCCGTCGCGATCGACGCCGAGTTCGACGCGCAGCCCGGCTTCGATCCGGCCCCGGCGGTGACCGGCGGCGAGACCATAGCGAGCGCCGGCGCCACCCTGATCGCTGGTATCGCCGCGCACCCCTGCGGCGGCCTCGACCATCCAGTGGTGGGGCCGCGGCGGGGCTGGCGGCCGGGCACAGCCGCGCAGGCCGCAGGCCGGGTCGGTCCCGGGCAGCGGGCCCAGCGCCATCCAGGTCTTGATCGACAGCGCGACCGCGGCCGCGCCAGCGTCGTCGAGCTGGGGTGGCAAGAGTCGGCGCTCCTCGGTGGCCAGGGCGGCGTCGTACAGCACCAGCGCGCGGCCGCGACGCCAGGCCACGAACGACGCGCCGCGCTCGGCGGCGAGCGCACCCGGAGCGTAGGTCGCGGGCGCGGCGACGACGACGATCTCGACCCCCCAGGGCGTCAGGCTGGTCCGCAGCGCGGCCTCGATGGGACCGGGGACCTCGACCAGGACCAGGGTGTCGGCGCCGGCGGTGCGCGCGCCGAGCGCGAGCACACCGAGCGCGGCGAACACCACCAGCAGGGCGCGGACCATCACCCGATCTTTACGGCAGCTCGGGGCACGGGTCGACCACCAGCGGGCCATCGATGCTGTAGCTGACCGAGCGCAGGAGCGCGAAGTGGTCGAGGAGCGCGCGGTCGAGCTCCGAGGTCCGCGCACCGAAAGGGTAGGCGAACGCGGTCGGCTGGTAGCCGTCGGCGCGCAGCAGCTCGAGCCCGGGCAGGACCTCGTCGTCGACGTAGGCCGTGAGCCCGCGATCCTCGACGACCGCGGGCGCCCGCAGGTGGGCGACGGTGTGGGCCTCGACGTCGTGGCCGCGCGCGGCGAGGGCGCGCAGGGCGGCGCGCTGCTCGGCGGTCCACAGGTGGTAGCGGGTGACGAAGAACGTGGCCCGGACCCCGGCGGCATCGAGGCGGTCGGCGATCGTCGTCCAGGCCTCGACCGCCGAGTCGTCGAAGCTGAGCGCCAGGCCGGCCTCGGCCGGGCGACCGGCGGCCAGGTCGGCGTAGGTGAACGACGCCAGGCCCCGAGCTCGGGCGCCATCGAGGATCGCGTCGATCGTGGCCAGCGCGACCGTGCGCCCGGGGACGTGGCCGTAGAGCTGCAAGACCTCGCCCCGGCGGGCCGCGCGATCGAGCCCGCCGGCGATGCTGTCGGCGTTGCCGGCCGCGTCGTCGATCGACACGGCGCAGACCACCCGCGGCCCGGGGCCTCGGTAGTAGACCTCGTCGAGATCGGCGATCGGATCCCGGCACGCCGCTACGCTCGCGACCAGCGCCAGGCCGAGTATGGTGAGGCGGTGCCAGTCGAGGCTGCGGCCGCCCGCGTCGATCGTCGCCGGGGCGCGAGCCTGGCGCTCGCCGCGATCGGACTTGCGATCGGCGTCACGCCGGCCGAGGCCCGCCCGGGCAGCACGCGGATCGGCGCCGCCCCGCTCGCCGCCGGTCAGGGCTGGCTGGCCGCGACCTACGAGCTGAGCCTGTCGACCCGCGTCACCGGCGCGCCGTGGGGGCTGGCGCTCGATGGCGCGATCGCGCTGTCGCCGCGGCTGACCCTCGGCCTGGATCACAGCGCCGCCGCGCTCGGCACCGTCGATCGATCGGGCGGACTGTGCCTGGCCAGCGCGGCCCATACCTGCCCCGATCGCTACCGCGGTGGCCTGCTCGATGTCCGCCTGCGCCTGGGCGAGGGCCGCGCGACCGTCACGGCGCTGGCCCGCCTCGGCCTGGTCGGGCTCGGGCCGCTGCGCCCACGTGCGCGGCTCGGGCTGCGCGTAGCCCGCGACCGAGGACGATGGTGGGCCGTGGTCCAGCCCGAGCTGGCGATGAGCCTGGGCCACCGCGAGCTCGGCAACCGCGACACGCTCGAGGCCCCGGTCTGGCTCGGCCTCGACGCCGGCCCGGTGAGCGCGTGGCTGCGCACCGGGGTCCGCGGCGACCTCGCGCTGTTCGGCGAGAAGTGGGAGGTCGCGGTCGGCGCCGGGCTGGCGGTCGCGCGCGGACGCTGGCGGGCCGGGCTCGACCTCGGCTGGCCGCAGCTGCTCGGGCCGCAGAACTCGTTCAAGCAACGCCAGGCCGGGCTCTGGCTGGCGGTCGAACGCTAGCGTGAGCGCGGGCGTCGACGGTCGCGCGGGCGTCGGCGGGTCGGTCAGGAGCGAGCCCCGGGGTGGTGACGCTTGACCCGCCGCTGGCGCCCGGTGCCGTGCGCGGTGCGACCGGCGCCCCGAGCCGGGGGCTGCTCGACGATCTCGTCGATGACGCAATCGGTGAGCCGGATCGCGAGCTCGTCGGCGAGCCGCGCGGTGTGCTCGACCACGTGGTCGACCACGGCGGCGACCTCCGGGCCCGGCGCGGTCCAGGCGACCGCGCAGCCGGCATGCACGCCGGACGTCACCCGCACCACCTTGGCCTCTTCGTTGACGTCATGGCCGTCGACCGCGAGATGAACGCGGACCCGCACGCCGATCGCCACCGAGGCGGGATCGGCCAGCTCGAGGAAGGCCCCGCCGTGCGACAGGTCGACCAGCGACGCGAGCGCGACAGCGTCGTCGTGGGCGACCTCGACGGCGACCACGACGGGATAGCGTGGATGGGAGCGTCGCTCGGCACCCGGTGGCGGTGGCGGAAATCGGGTCATGCGCTCCGGATCGACCGTTCGCGCTAACGGTGGACCGTCAACGTGAACACCGTGCGTCATGGTGGTTCCCCGGTCGCTCGCCAGGGCTTGCTACCGGAGGGCCCACGCGCCGGTCTGGCGAGGGAAGCCGGCGCCGATGCGGCCGAAGCCCTCGAACCGCACCCAGATCGAGCCCTCGACCGCCCACGGGATCGTGAACGACGGGGTGCGACCGGCCTTGAGATCGCCGGCGATATCGCCGCCGAGGTGCCTGAGCAACGCCAGCATCTGGTCGATGTCGAGGGTGAGGCCGGCCACGAACTTGAGCGAGCCGCCGGCCGGCACCATCGGCAGGCGCAGGGTATCGATCGAGGCGCCGCCGGTGAGCGCGGCGTTGACCAGGAAGCCAGCGGCCGCGCTGGCGAAGTCGTGCATGCCGCGGATCTGCGGCTCGTCGCTGGCGCAAGCGTCGGCGACCTGCGGGCAGTTGGTGGGGTCCTCGCACATCGACACGCACACCGCGCCGAGGTTCTGGGCCCCGGCCGCGTCGGGGTAGGCCGCGAACGCGATCAGCGCGCTGACCACCGGCATCGGGATCGACGCCGGGTTCTTGGCCTCGAGCTCGACCTTGAACGTGAAGCGGAGGTCGGCCTTGTTCGGCGCCGAACCGAACACCCGGCAGCCGAGCGAGGCCATGCCGGTCAGGACCTCGCCGCAGTAGAACGACGCCAGCATCTTGTTGGTCGGCTGCGACTCGAGGGTCACGGCGCTGACGCTGACCTGGGGCACCGGCCGCGGGCCGAGGCCACCCGGGCCGCCGAGGCCGCCGAGGCCAGGAATCCCGGCGGCCGGACACGAGGCGAGGCCGACCAGGCCCGCGAGCAGCCCGACCCGCACGAGCGACGAGGCGAAGGAGGTACGCATGCCGGCGTTGTACCACCGCCACCGCGGCCCGGCCGTGGGCGCGCGAGGTCAGCGTGCGGCAGGGCGCATCGCCACCTCGTCGTCGCGGTGCCCTACGGCGTCGACTCGTCAGCGTAGCCGTATACCGGCGGCTCGGGGTGCGCGGCGTCACGGATGCGCACGACGATGCCGCGGCCGCGCTCGAGCTCGAGCTCCGACCAGCCGTCGGGGACCAGCGCCGCCCACTCGTAGAGGAAGCGGGCGTCCCTCGGCGCGAGGTTGACGCAGCCGTGGCTATGCTTGTCGCCGAAGTCGTCGTGCCAGTACGCGGCGTGGAGGAAGAGGCCCTTGCGAAAGCGGATGGCCCACGGCACCTCGCCGACGTCGTACTGGGCGCGCTCGTCGGGCTCGGCGATCATCCGGGTGGTCGCCGCCATCGACCGCACGCGATAGGTGCCGATCGGCGTGGTGCCGGCCTTCCAGCCGCTCGAGACCAGGGTCGTGAACTCGGGCGTGGTGCCGTGGTAGGCGACCAGCACCTGCTCGTCGAGGTCGACGTCGATCCACGGCTCGCCAGCGCCGACGCCGACCGGCGGCGCGGTGATCGCGACCCGGCGCAGATCCTCGCGCCAGGCCCACGCGCCGGCCGCGACCTCGACGTAGCCGCCCTGCTCGGCGCCGAACCCGACCAGCGAGCGCGACGGTCGGGTGCCGGCGGCGGCCGCGGTGCGCTCGGGCGCGGCCCGCAGGCGGAGCGTGGTCCCGGCGTGGCCGGTGTAGACGAACGCGAACGGCCAGGCCGGCGGCGGGGTCGCGCGCAGATCGACGCCGGCCCACGGCGACGGCGACAGCAGGCGCAGGTCGCCGCTCGGGACGTAGCCATGGTTGGTGCGCTGGTAGTCGACGCCGTCGATCTCGACCTCGCCGCGGCTGCGGACCATGACCAGCGTGCCCAGCTCCTCCTTGATCACGCCGGCCCGGACATCGGCGACCGAGGCGTAGGCCACGCTGCCGCCGGCGCCGACGTCGAAGTACGCGCCGGGGACCAGCGAGCCGCCGGTCACGACCGGCTGCGCGATCGCGGCCGGCTCGGCGGCGCGCGGCGCGACGTCCTTCAGGCACAGCCAGCCATGCGGCTCGAGCTCGATCCAGCGCGGACAGCGATCCGCGATCGCGACGATGCGGCGCCAGGCCACGCGGGTGCCGTCGATGATCTTGCCGGCCGGCGGCGCGCCCGTGCGCGGCTCGCGACGGACGTGCACGGTCTTGCCGATCTCGACCGAGCGCGTGTCGGCCGGCCAGCCGACGTCGACGAGCATGAGCGGCGTCGCGCCGGGGACGTCGACGAGCGGGGCAGCGGGCACCGCCACCGGCTCGGGCACGGGTGCAGGTGCGGGCGCGGCCACGGGTTCGGCTGCCGGTACGGCCGCGGGCTCGGGCACGGCCGCGGATCCGGCCGACCGCGCGAGCCCCGGCCCCAGATACGGCTCGTCCCAGCGCTCCTCCGCCGTCCGCGGCCCCGGCCGCCCGCATCCGAGCGCAACCATCCCGAGCGCCGCGTACGCGAGCCGCTCCCACCTCGCTACTGTCGACCTCGGGGACACGGTGGCCTCCCGGCTACGTAGCATGGGCCACCGCCGGTGCGACCTCCCGGCCCGGCCGGAGGCGAGAATCGGCTCCCCCGACCGTGGTACCGATGGCCATGGCCGTCCGTACCGACCCTGCTGCGACCGCCGCCGACGAGGCGGGCGGCGGCAGCGCCGACCTCACCCGCATCGAGCAGGTCGCGATCCGCCTGGCCGAGCTCACCAACGAGACCCGGATCGGCCAGTTGCTCCAGGACCGCTTCCTGCGCGGCGTCACCTACACCTTCGTCCGCGCCGGCATCGCCCGCCGCTGCCTGTTCGACAACCTCGATCAGGTCATCGCGCGCCGGCCCGAGCGCGGCGTGCTGCTGGCGTCCAACCACCGCAGCTTCTTCGATCAGTACTCGATGCTGCTCGCGCTGTACCTGACCGGGACGCCGTGGTGCCGCCGGATCAACTTCCCGGTCCGCGCCAACTTCTTCTACGAGCACCCGGTCGGCATGCTGATGAACTGGGGCATCGCCGCCGGCGTGATGTACCCGCCGGTGTTCCGCCAGCGCGAGCGCGCCGAGGCCAACAAGCGCACCGTCGATCGGCTGATCGCGATGCTGCAGGAGCCGGGCACGGTCATCGGCGTCCACCCCGAGGGTACCCGCGGCAAGGGCCCGGATCCGTACGCGATGCTGCCGGCGATGCCCGGCATCGGCCAGATCGCGCTGCAGGCCAAGCCGATGGTGATCCCGGCGTTCGTGATGGGCCTCGGCAACGACTTCGTGACCGAGGTCCGCGACAACCGGCGGCCCGGCATCCGGCGGACCCGCCCGGTGATCGCGGTGTTCGGCGAGCCGGTCGACTACAGCGAGTTCACCCAGTCGAAGCCGCGGCCCGCGCTCTACAAGAAGTGTGCTGACCTGGTCCGCGCTCGGATCGCGGCCCTGATCCCGCGCGAGCAGGAGCTGCGGGCCCAGTGCGAAGCCGGCGAGATCTCCGACGACGATCCGCGCTGGCTGCTCAACCGGCCGCACAACCCCTGGTACGCCGGCCTGCAGCCGCTGACCTGACCGGCATCACCGGACCGCAGGTCCGGGGTTACGGTCGCGCCGCTGCCGACGCCGCGGTCAGCAGCAACCCGCACAGCGGCAACGTCAGCCCGAGATAGCCGGCCGGGAGCAACCACGTCAGCACGCCGGTGGCGCCGTGCAGCACGCGCCACAGGTTCCACGCCGCCGGGCCGATCACGACCGCCGACGCGCCCCCAGCCGACGCCAGCAGCGCCATCGGCTCGCGCCGGAACAGGACCGCGCACAGCACGCACGCGGCGGCGGCGATCGACAGCGCGGCGCTCAGCGACGCGACGTTGAGCAGCACGACGAAGAGGTGCATGCCCCGTCAGTCTAGCAGGCCCGGCTCGGCGTCCGAGCGCCGAGTCGGCGGCGACGGGCCCAGCAAGCTCGGGCCGGCCAGCAGCGGCGCCGGCTCCATGCCGAGCGCGAGGCGCTCCCAGGTCATGGCCCAGCTAGTCCAGCGGATCGGCTCGCGGCCGAACAGCGCGTGCTGGCCGGTGAGCTCGGGCGGACGGCCGGCATAGTCGGGACCGCGCACGGTCGGCGTGAGGTCGGCCGCGCGCAGATCGTAGACCAGCTCGACGTCGAAGCCGGGGCCGGGCCAGACCACCAGGCCGTCGTCGGCGAGGTCGTAGGCCGGCGCCGTCAACCCGCCCTTGCCGAGCGCGTCCTCGAGCTGCTCGCGGACCAGATCGACGCCCGACAGCTTGTAGAACCCGGCCAGCGCGATCTCGGCGACCCGGCGCTGATCGGGGCGGAGCGCGGCCAGCCAGCCGAGCCGCGGCAGGCCGGCGACCAGCCAGCCCGACTGCTCCTCGAACGCGAGGGTCGTGACCTCGGGGCTCACGCTCGGGCACACCAGATCGATGCGCAGCCGGTTGGAGCCGACGTCGACGTGATCGACCGCGACGTCGACGGCGCTGAAGGTCAGGTCCTGGTTGAGCATCGACACCAGCTGGCGATCGGCGAAGTTCCAGATCGCCTCCTCGACGTGGTGGAGGGCCTCGCTGGCCCGGGCCACCGCCCGCTCCTGGCCGCGCCAGGTCGCGCGCCGCAGCTTGCCGTAGAGCTTGGGCACCGTGCCCGAGTGGAAGCCCGGTTTGAGCAGGCCGGCCATGGTCTCGCCGTGGCTGCCGATCGAGACCTGGCCGAGCAGCTCGGCGCGGTTGGCGCGGTAGAGCTTCCAGTTGCCGTTGAGCTCCCAGGCCAGGAAGCCGGCGAGGCCGGGCAGCA
>JAYVSF010000842.1:0-4295 GCA_043775605.1 Myxococcales bacterium | reverse complement strand
GACATCCGGCGCATGATCGCGGGATCGATCGCCGACGCCAGGTTGGTGGTGAACACCGCGATGCCCTGGAACTGCTCGAGCCGGGCGAGGATGAAGTTGGTCTCGAGGTTGGCGTGGCGATCGTTGGCGCTGCGGATCTCGGCGGTGCGACGCCCGAGCAGCGTGTCGGCCTCGTCGAACAGGAGCAGGACGTGGCCGGCCTCGGCGGCGTCGAACGCCCGGGCCAGGTTCTTCTCGGTCTCGCCGAGCCACTTCGACATGATCCGCGACAGGTCGATCACGTAGAGGTCGAGGCCGAGTTCGGCGGCGATGAGCCCGGCGACCATCGACTTGCCGGTGCCGGGCTGGCCCGAGAACAGCACGGTCAGGCCGAGGCCGCGGCCGACCTTGCGGCCGAAGCCCCAGTCGCCGAGCACCTCGTTGCGGAACGAGATCCGGTTGACGACGTCGACCACGCTCTCGACCACCTCGTCGGGCAGGACCACGTCGTCCCAGGTCTGGGTCACGATCACCCGCTTGGCCACCACCGTCAGGTCGCTATCGAACAGCTGGCGGACCGCGCGCGCGACGTGGGTGCGGGTGACCGCCACCTTGTCGTCGGCCGCCATGGTCCGCGCCAGCCGCCCGGCCTCGACGATGCCGCCGATGCCGAGGTTGTACATGCCGGAGATCTCGCGCCAGTTGTCGGACCGCAGCTCGGGCGACTCGCCGATGTAGCGCTGCCACAAGCGCAGGCGCTCGGAGTGCGGCGGCACCGGCACCGCGACGTCGGTGATCGGCCGCAGCGTGGCGATCGACGCGCCGGCCGGGCCCGGGCCGATCAGCACCACCGACGACGGATAGACCTCCAGGCACTCGCGCAGCCGCAGCCGCAGCTCGTCGGGCAAGGGCTCGTCGGCGTCGCGGAAGGCCAGGAGCGCGCGGTGCAGGGTCGCCTCGCGGAACGCGGCGATCAGCTTCTCGGCCTCCAGCCCGCGGCCGCTGACCAGGAGCACCGGCCGGCCGAGGCGATGGGCGACCGCGCGCACCAGCAGCTCGCGGCCCGCCCCGATCACGCCGTGGATCACGATCAGCCGGTGCCCGGTCGTGAACGCGTCGGCGACCAGCTCGACCTGCTTCGGGTCGGACTCGCCGAACGGCGCCTCGGGCGGCAGCAGGCGGGCGGTGGCGCCGAGCTCGGCGTCGAGCTTGCGGCGGCCGAGCAGCCACGACGTCAGCCGCGGGTTGAGCCGCACGCCCTGCGACAGGAACGGCCGCGAGTCGGTGCCGTCCATGATCAGGAACTTGAGCCGCCGGGCCGGGCCGTCGGCGGCGAGGTCGCCGTGGACCAGCTCCGCGGCCTGGCCGACCGAGCCGACCCGCGGCCGGTACCCGATCTCGAACAGGGTGTCGACGGTGAGCGCGGCCGACGCGGCGTGACCGCTCAGGTAGGCGACCAGCCGGGCCGACGCCGGATCGGTCTCGCACGCCAGCAGCACCGCGACCAGATCGGCCTCGGTCGGCTTGAGGCCGAGCCCGGCGACCAGCTGACCGACCGGCGACGCCGGATCGTAGGCGTGATCCTCGACCAGCTCGGTCGCGCTGGGCGGCCGCATCAGGCGATCGATCTCCTGCGGCCCGAGCGCGGCGCCACCGTCGCCGTCGCGGCCGAGCGAGCCGTCGGCCCAGCGCTGGCGGATCGCGCGCTCGAGCAGGCGCCGGGCCCGGATCAGGTGATCGTCGTGGCGATCCTGCTGGCGGGACAGGAACGCGACCGAGCGGGCGGCGAGGTCGTCCACGGCGGTTCAATCTACCAGGAAGCCCGGCCCGGCGAGCGCCAGCGACCATCTGTCCCGTCGGCCGCCGGCGCCTGGTCAGCCGGCAGCCGGCGCGGCGAGTATGCTGACGCCGATGCCGTCGATGCCGCCCTCGCCCACCCCCGACCTGGCGGCCGCGCTCGCGGGCTGGCGGGCCGCGATCGGCGACGCGCACGTGATCACCGAGCCGGCGGCGCTGGCGGTGGTCGCGAGGACCACGTTCGCCACCGACCACCAGGTCCTGGCCCGGCTGTGCCCCGGCGATCGCGATCAGGTCGCCGCGTGCGTCGCCCTCGCCCATCGCCACGGCGTCGCGCTCCACCCGGTCAGCCGCGGCCGCAACCTCGGCTACGGCTCGCGGGTCCCGCTCCTGCCCCGCGCGGTCGTGCTCGACCTCCACCGGCTCGACCGCATCATCGACTTCGACGAGCGCCTGGCCTACGTCACCGTCGAGGCCGGGGTCACCTTCGCCAAGCTGGCCGGCTTCCTGCGCGACTGCCGGGCCCGGGTGTTCGTCGGCGTCATCGGCGGCCCGGCCGACGCCAGCGTGGTCGCCAACGCGCTCGAGCGCGGCGATGGCTCGGGCCCGCTCGCCGATCGCTTCGCCCACCTGTGCAACCTCGAGGTCGTGCTGCCGACCGGCGAGCGGCTCGAGACCGGGTTCGGCCGGTTCGCCGGCACCACCGTCGGCCCGCTCGGTCGCTGGGGCGTCGGCCCGGCGCTCGACGGGCTGTTCAGCCAGTCGGGCCTGGGCGTGGTCACCCGGGCGACGATCTGGCTGACGCCCTACCCGCGCCACTTCGAGTTCGGCTTCTTCACGCTCGACGACGCGGCCCGGTTGCCGGCGCTGGTCGACGCCCTGCGCCAGCTCAAGCTGACCGGCGTCATCAGCGCGACCACGCCGTTGTGGAACGACTGCAAGATCCTGCCGCTGTTCGGCGGCTATCCGTGGGTGGCCACCGGCGGCGTCACCCCGTTGCCGCCGGCGGTGCGGGCGGCGCTGCGCGCGCAGGCTCAGCTCGGGCGGTGGAACGGCACGGTCTCGCTGTACGGCGCCAGCCCCCGTCACGGCCTGGCCCTGCGCGAGCTGGTCGAGGACGCGCTGGCCGGCAAGGTCTCACGCCTGCGCTTCGAGCGCGGCCCCACCGAGCCGCTCGACGCCGATCCGGCGCGCTGCGGCCCCGCGCTCGGCGTGCCGCACGATCAGAACCTCATCACCGCCTACTGGCGCAAGCCGACCCCGCCGACAGCCCCGCTCGACCCCGACGCCGACGGCTGCGGCATGCTGTGGCTGTCGCACGCGGTGCCGTTCGCCGGCGATCACGCCGCGATCGTCGAGGACATCATCGAGACCGAGCTGACGGCCGGTGGGTTCGAGCCGGCGCTCGCGCTGCTGGGCGTGACCGAGCGCGTGCTGTCGGCGGCCGCCTCGATCACCTACGATCGCGCGGTGCCCGGCGAGGACGCGCGGGCACTGGCCTGCCACGACCGGGCCTTCGCGCGCCTGGTCGAGGCCGGCTATCCGCCGTTCCGCACCGGGGTCCAGGCCCAGGCCCTCGCCCCTGGCGGCGACGCCACCTACCAGCGCGTGCTTGACGCGCTCGCCACTACCCTCGACCCGGGCGGCATCCTCGCAGCCGGGCGCTACCCGTTCTCGCCGCGCTGATCCTGGCGCCGAGGCGCGGGTCGGGTCAGCGCGCTGGCGCCGACCGCAGGTAGACCCGCTCGACGCGGACGCCAGCCGTCGGCGACGGCGCGGGCGCCACCGCCCGGACGTCGTCGACACAGCGGAAGCTCGGGCCGAAGCGATCGACCTGATCGGCCGCGCGCTGCTGGGCCGGGACCAGCCACAGCGCATCGAACGTCGACGCCAGCAGGACGACGGTCGCGGCGATCAGGCCCCAGCGGGGCTCGGGTCGGCGCAGCCTGGATTCGCAGCGCAGCGCGGGCAGGGTCGCGGGAGCCATGAGGTCCTCCGATCAACCGGGTTGCAACTTCATGGTAGCTCGATCCCCGGGCGTCGTCGAGGCGACCGGATGCCGGGGGATTCACAGCCTCTGAGTGGGTTGGTCAAAATGAGATTGGCGAGAAACCGTCGGCGTTCGCTGACCAACCCACGGCTCTGAATCCGTACAGATCGGGCCGGCACCACGGTGCCGGGCCGATCGATCGACAAGGCAGGGTTGGTTTTGACCAACCCTGTGACGTCTCGACCGTCGGCCGTCCCGCCGTCGCGAGCAGACCGGATATGCAAACGGCGCCCGCAGGCGCCGTCATCGCGTCGTCAGGACCGCGCTAGCAGAGCGGCTGGTCGGGCGGGCAGCGCAGCTTCACGCCGGCCCGGACCTTGTTGATGCGGGCCTGAGCCTCGGCCTGCTTCTTCCGGATCTCGGCCTGCTGGGCCGCCACCTTGTCGCGGTCGGCCTTGTTCGACGCCGTCGCGAGCGCCTGGTCGGCGTCCGCCATCTCCTTGTTGAGGGCGGCGACCGTCGAGTTGAG
>JAYVSF010000841.1:0-7333 GCA_043775605.1 Myxococcales bacterium | reverse complement strand
AGCTTGAGCTCGGCGAACCAGTCGGCCGGCAGCACCGCGCGCAGCTCGGGCGCGAGGTCGAAGACCAGCGCGTTGACGTCGAGGCGGAGGACCGCGTGGTCGCCGCCCCACACGCTGTGCTGGCCGGGGCCGAGGGCCCGGACCGGCAGGCCGTGCTTGGTGAGGATCGCGCGCTCGTTGATGGGGACGGTGAAGTTCTGCTTCCACATGGTGCACCTGCTCTCTTGGACGAGAGAAAATCGAGAAAGGGTGGTCGGAGGTGGCGGACCGCGACCGGGGCGGCGTTCGCGTCGACCGAGCCCGAGGACCGCGCGGACGAGCCGGCGCGAGACGCGAGCGAGGCGGCGCGAGCGGCGCCGACGGGAGAGCCCGACGACGGCGGGTGGCGAGGAGACGGCCGGGTTCCCGCCGCGGACCTCCCGGCAGGACCGAGCGGGTGGCAGCGGGGCGTACGGACATCGGGCGCGACACCCGGAGACGCCAGGGTGGACGGGAGCGCGAGCGCTCTCGTCCGGGATCCGGACACCTCCGACCGGCCAGAGTTTTCGCTGTGTGCGAGACAGCGTCGGGAGCTGGGATGGCAGCCCAGTGCCGTGACCGACGGCGCAGACCGCTTGCAGGTGCGGCTGGTGGGAGTCGAACCCACGTTCCCTGGTCTGATCGAGTCGGGTCCGGGACACGGACGCTGGACACACGGCGTGGACCGCGCGCAGCGCCGCGCCGGTGGAGGGGCCGGCCCGCCGTGATCCCGTCCGGGATCCGTACGTTCCGCCCGACCTCCGCCGCCTCGACCAGGGACCGCAACTCGTGCCAACGAGCGGCGGTTCATTCCTTCTACGGATCGCGCCCGCGATCGTCAAGCGAAAAGATCGCCCCAAAGACAAGCCGCGCGCGGCGCCGGTCTGCATGTGGCGGCGCGGCGATATTGTCATACAATTTATCGGTGGAGTTCAAATGGGACCGGCGGAAGGCGGCCAGCAACCTCAAGAAGCACGGGGTCTCGTTCACCGAGGCCGCCACCGCGTTCGACGACGCGCTCGGCGCCTACTACCCGGACGCGCTGCACCCGGACCGCTTCATCTGGCTCGGCTTCTCGGGCCGGCACCGGCTGCTCTACGTCGTCTACGCCGAGGTCGAGGCCGACACGATCCGCATCATCAGCGCCCGAAAGGCGACCAGCCATGAGCAAGCGCGCTACGAGCAAGACTGACCCGCTCGACGGACCGGTCGACTTCCATCGCTTCGGGCCTGTGCGCCGCAACGCCTTCGCGGGCGCTGGCGAGCCTGGCGGTCCGTCGTTGGCTGCGCTGTGGGAGATGCCGCAGCTCGCGCCGAAGGTCGTGCTGGTCCGACGTGGTCGCCCCGATCGCGGCACGTCGCGGCCGACGGTCGCGCGCTCGGTGCGGCTCCCACTGGCGGTGTGGAAGCAGCTGGAGGCGAAGGCGCGGGCCGAACGGCTCAACGTCCACCAGGCGATGCGCGCGGCCCTGCTCGGCTGGCTGAACCCGTCGACGGCGAGCACGGCCGGCGAGCGGCCAGCGCCGTTCGCGCCCCGACCCGCGAGCCGCCGGCGCACACCGCGCACCGCTGGTTGATCCCACGGGCGCCCCGACGCCGCCGTGCAAGAGGTACGATGACCGCACAACGAAGGGGGTACTCCATGACGATCCGCGATCCAGAGCTGTTCCATCGGGCGCTGCGGGCCGCCGCCGCCGTGACCGGCGTGCTGCGGCGTGGCGCCGCGATCGGCGTCGCCGCCGGCGCGCTCACCATCACCGGCTGCGGCTCGGCCAAGCCGGCCGGCACCGTGCCCGCCAACGTCGCCGGCGGCGCGGGCTCCACCGCCGGCAGCGCCGACCCATCGGCCGACGCCGGCCTCGAGGTCACCTGCGACAAGGACCCCGGTTACAACAGCGCCTGCTGCACCGCCGAGCGGGAGGCCGGTCGCAGCCCGATGGCGTGCACGCCGTGGGGGCCGCCGGCGCCCCCGGCGTATGCCGGCGAGTCGCTGGCGTGACCGAGGCCGTGATCGAGGCCGCAGTCGACGTCACCGGCCCGCGGCTCGACCTGCGGGCCGAGGCCGCGGCGATCTCGCTCGCGCTCGATCCGGCGGTGCTCGACGACCGCGAGCGAGCGGCGGCGATCGGCACCTGGCGGGGGCGCATGGTCAACGAGCACATCTCGGCCCGGGTGTTCGCGGCGCTGATCCCGCAGATGATGGCGGCCGAGGTCCCGGCCGCGCGCATCGCCGCCGTCGCCACGATGATCAGCGAGGAGCTGCGCCACGGCGTGCAGTGCGCCGCCGTGATCCACGCGCTCGGTGGCGAGGCGGTGGCGCCGCTCCCACCGCTGCCGTCGGTCCCGCTCCACGCCGACGCCGGGCCGCTCGAGGCCCTGCTGCGCAACGTGCTGTCGATCGCGTGCCTGAGCGAGACGATCGCCGTCGCGCTGATCGGCGCCGAGCGCGAGACCGCCGGGCCGCCGGCGATGCAGGACACGCTCACCACCATCCTCGCCGACGAGGTCGGCCACGCCCGCTTCGGCTGGAGCCTGCTGGCCGAGCTGGCCCCGCGCATGACGCCCGAGCTGCGCCGCCGGCTCGGCGACTATCTGGTCGCCGCGTTCCGCCACCTCGTCGACCACGAGCTGGCCCACCTGCCGCCCTACCCCGCGCCCTCGGCCCGGGCCGAGGCCTATGGCGTGTGCGACGGCAACGAGGCCCGCGCCCTGTTCTTCGCGACGATCGACACCGTGATCGTCCCCGGGCTCGAGGCCCACGGCCTGCCCGCCGCCCGCGCCTGGCAGACCGCGCAAGCCTCCTGATCTGGCCGCGGGACAGATCGGCCGCGCGACGCGTTGTGGCGCCATGCGTACAGTGCACCATCGTCTCGCGCTGAGCGGCGACGACGGCGACGACGAGGCGCTATTGCCAGTGGCCGTCGACCCAGATCCAGCGATCGGCGCCCTGGGTCCACTGGCCGGTGATCCAGGCCTGCGCGGCCTTCTGGCGCTCCCAGTGCCCGGCGCTCCACTGGTACTGGCCGTCGGTCCAGGCGTAGTTGCCCGTCACCCAGATGTAGCCACGGCGCGATGCCGGCGGGGCCTCGGCCTGCGGCGCGGGCGGCGGCGCGGTCGGATAGGCCGGAGCGTCCTCCCATGTGTCGCCCGATAGCTCGTAGCGATCGCCCTGCTGCACCCACTCGCCGCGGTGCCAGCGCTTGCCCTCGTGCCGGCGGTCCCAGCGGCCCGCCTTCCACACCCAGCCGCCGCGCTGCCAGTCCCACCGGCCATCGACCCAGACCATGCCGTGGCGCGGCCGACCGACCCGCTCGATGCGCAGCGCGGGCGGCGCGATGGTGGGCACCATGATGATGGGCGGCCGGACGACGACGATGGGCGGCCGGACGACCACCACCGGCGGCCGGACGACGACGACGGGCGGCCCCCGACGGTGACCGCGACCGTGGTCGCGATCGGCCGAGGCCATGGAAGAACCGGCAGTGACCAGGGCCACGGCCAGCGCGATCGACTGCTTGATGGCAACCTTCATCGAACCCTCCTGTACAGGACGACGCCTGCGACGACGGTAGCGCCGCGTGGGGGTCAGACGGAGGCTCACGGGTCCGAATTCAGCCGACGTGCCGATCGCGGGCGTCGGCCGTGGCGCCGGTCACTTGCCCTTGGGCAGGGCCTTGGCGGCAGGCTTCGCGGCCAGCCGCGCGACGGGCTTCTTGCCGGCGGTCGGCTTGTCGTCGCCGCCGATCGCGTCGTCGATCTCGAAGAACGCGCCGAGGAACGCGCCGATCGCGCCGCCCATCACCGGCTGCCAGTGCTGGACCAGGCGCGGCGTGTGCGACAGGAACGACAGCTCGAGTTCGAAGCCGCCCCAGGCCTTGGCCACCAGCGCGTAGATGCCGACGCCGACGCCGTAGCCGAAGATCGCCTTGAGCACCGACACCCAGGTCGTGCCGTCCTTGTCGGTGATGAGCGCCCACAGCGGTCGCCCCGCCACCAGCCCCACCAGCGCGCCGATCACGCCGTACGTGATCCAGTTGAAGCCCCCGCCGAGTCCGGCCGCGAACGCGCCGTACCCGACGGCGACTCCGACCACGAGACCCTTCAACAGACCCAGGACCAGCTTGAGCAAGGCGAGCGACCTCCGCGTGTTCCGAAATGATGCGCGCAAAGCGACCGTGCGGCAACCGCCGTCGTGATCAGCGTGCGCGACCTCCCGGTTCAGTAGCTGATCTCGACCACCGTGCGCGTGTGCTGGGCGTCGGTGAGCGCGGCGAGCAGCGCGTCGGCGACGTCGGCGTTCGCCATCTTGCTGAGCTTGACGTCGAGGTCGACGCCGATCCGGAAGCGGCCGCGCGGCGTGACGGCGCCGAACGAAGGCGGGCGCACGATCACCCAGTCGCCGCTGCTCGCGCGCACCGCCTGCTCGGCGATCACCTTGTCGTCGTAGAGGGCGCGGTTGAGCGCGCGGAAGAGCTTGATCCCGGTGCGCTTGAAGAAGCCGAGGTGGCGCGCGTCGGTCTGCATGAGCCCGCTGACGAACACGAACCGGCGCACCTCGTGCTGCGCCATCCCGGCGAGGATGTGGCGGACGGCGCCCGAGATGAGGGTGCCGGGCGGCGTGCCCGGGCGCGGCCCGACGGTGCAGACCACCGCGTCCTGGCCGGCGATCGCCGCGGCCACCGCGCCGGCGTCGCCGACGTCGCCGGTCACCACCCGCAGCTTGTCGTGACCCGTCGTGATGCTCGCCGGATCGCGCGCCACCGCGGTGACCTCGTGTCCGGCCGCGAGCGCGCGGGTCATCAGCTCGCGGCCCGCGCCGCCCGTCGCACCAAAGATGACGATCTTCAAGCCGCGACCCTACACCCGATCGCCGCGATCAGCCCGATCAGCTCGGTGGCGGCACGGTGGTCGCGACCTCGGGCGCCGCCGCCGGCTCGGTCGAAACCTTGCCCAGCCGCGCGAGCAGGTCGCGGACGCTGGCCTTGAACCCGCCCAGCTCCTTCTTCGTCACGCCCCCGGCCCGGCTCGGCTTCAACGTCTGGAAGTCGACGTAGGCGCCGTTCTTGCGGACACCGAAGTGCAGGTGCGGCCCGGTCGACAGCCCGGTGTTGCCCGAGTAGCCGATCACGGTCTTGGCCTCGACCTTCAGGCCGACCTTGGTGTTCTTGCCGATCTTCGACAGGTGCATGTAGTTCGTGGTCAGGCCGTTGTCGTGGCGGATCGTGATCATGTTGCCGGCGCCGCCGGCCGGGCCGGCCTGCACGATCACGCCGTCGGCCGCGGCCCACACCGGCGTACCGACCGGACACGCGAAGTCGGTGCCGAAGTGGCCCTTCACCCGGTGCAGCACGGGGTGCATCCGCCGCGGGTTGAACCCGCTCGACACCCGCGCGAATTTGAGCGGCGTCTTCAGCATCGACCGCTCGACGCTCAGGCCGTCCTCGTCGAAGTAGCGGCCCTTCGCGGCGCCCGGCGGCGACCAGTAGAACGCGTGGAACGTGCCCGCCTTGCCGGCGTACTCGGCGGCCAGGATGCGGCGGTAGCGCAGGAACTCGGCGCCCGCGTACTCCTTCTCGACCACCACGCGAAACACGTCGCCGTCGTGGGTGTCGTTGTAGAAGTCGAGGTCGTAGGCGAAGACGTCGACGAAGAAGCCGACCAGCGTGCCGTCCTCGCCGGCGGCCTTGATCGCCGCGGACAGCGAGCTGTCGACCTTGCCGCCGACCTCGCGGATCTCGATCCGCGTCGCCTGCTCGTCCTTCTTGCCGTTGAGCTCGTGGGTGCCGTGGTCGCGCGCGATCCGGACCGTCACGGTCTTCGACACCGTCAGCTCGAACGACTCGACCTGGCCGTCGTCGTCGAGCTCGAGCCGGAACGGCTGGCCCGGTCGCAGCCCGCGCAGGTCGAACACCGGGCCGACCGCGCGGATCAGCTCGTCGGCGGCGGCCGCCTCGAGGTGCAGCCGGGTCCGCAGGATCTTGCCGAGGCTCTCATTCTTCTCGACCTTGCCCTCGATCACCCCGCGCGGCGCCGGCGGCGCCGACGGATCGACGGTGCCCGACCCGGCCGGCGGCGGCGTCACCACGGTCGAATGGTCGAGCGGCGCGGTGCCGAGGCTGGCGGCCCGGTCCTTGACCGCGCGCAGGCTGGTGCCGTCCTTCCAGACGAAGACGTAGAGGTTGACCAGCACCATCGCGCCGAGCAGCACGAGCAGGCGCAAGGTCCCACGCCGGGGCGGAGGACGGCCGTCGAGCGTCAGGATCGCTGATTTCTTGCGCGCGAGGGATCGCCTGTCGACCATGCCGCCAGTTCCGGTGGACCCTCCAGATACCACGCCGTCCGGGCCGGGGGCAAAACCTCGGCGTGCGCAGGCCCGGCGAGCAATCCGGCCCCCCCTATGCAGGGCGTCCAGACCATCTCGCTCGGCCCCAGCCTCCGGCCAAACCGAGGCAACCGTGGCAGGTCGCCCAACTGGTTCGGCCAGATGCGAGCCGATGGACCATCAGCAAACCTCTTACCTACGCCAACTGTCGGCCCCCCGATCTAATGATGCGGGCGACCGGCATGCCTTCCTACAAGTCCGACTCATCCTTCTTCCACAACATCGCCATGGGGGCGATCGGATCTCGTGTCGTTCGAGTCGACATGGCGACCCACGGCCACATGCTCGTGGAACTTGAGCGGGGGGCGCTGGACGCCAAGATCTGGAAGGGCGCCAAGCGGAAGCGCGTTCGCATTCCCGATCTAGTCTGCACGAACTGTGGGCGACGCATCGAGGTGCGAACCAAGAGCGAACAGAAGATGTCGATGTCCCACAGCCCGACGATTCCTGAGCGACGTTGGGACTATGGAATGGTGACCGAAGACGTCATCGCCATGCCGATCTGCGAAGAAGAGTCCACTGAGGGTCTTGAGGTGTCTGCCCATTGGACGCGCGGCGCCCTTGCCGGTGAAACGAGCTATTGGAACGAGAAGGAGTGGATCAAGTGGCGCCCTGAGGGGATGGTGAACTACTTCACCGTTGAATCGTTTCGTGCGGTGAAGCCCGACAAGACGATGACCAAGGGTTCTGGGGACGGCTCGGAGACCACCCTCATTTGGCGTTCGTGCTTCTCGCCAAAGGACGGTGTTGTCGTTGATATCAGCGACGCGAACATCACCGTGCTGGCGGATGATGGCAACCGCCAACGCCGCGGACGCAAGGAACTCCGAGCACTGGTCCATGTGGGCGACCGCGTAAGGCTGAATCAGCTACTCGCTAGCAACGTCGTGCCATGCTCGACTGCCATACTGAAGTGTCCTGGAGGTCTTACTC
>JAYVSF010000840.1:0-5637 GCA_043775605.1 Myxococcales bacterium | reverse complement strand
GGTCGCGGCGCTGGTCGCGGCGCTGGTCGCGGCGCTGGCGGCCGGGGTCTCGTCGGTGGCGAGGGTCGGGCCGACCGCGACGTCGAGGGTGGTCGGCGGCCGGAGCCGGCCGCGCTTGCGAGCAGCGACCGGCCGGGCGCGACCATGGGCGGCGACCGCGGCGACCTTGGCGACCGCGGCGGTACGGTGGGCGCGCGTGTGCCGGGGCGCGGCGTCCGCGTCGGGCGGGGCGACCGTCGCCACGCCGAGCCCGAGCGCGAGCCCGAGGACGACGGCCCAGCGACTCCAGCGACCAGCACGCCTGGCGGGACGGGATTGCAGCATCACGGACACCTCAGCATGACGTAGGTGGCCCCCCTGCCGCCATCGGAAGATGCAGCCGGGGCAAACGCGTGGACCAGTCCGGAGGCCTTGCCGACCAGGTCGCCGATGACCAGCTCGCGCAGGACGGCCACCCCGCCCGAGTGCAGGCCCTGGCCGTGGACGATGAGGACGCAGCGTCGGCGTAGGCGGGCCGACTCGAGGAGGAACTGTTCGAGGGCGGGCTCGGCGTCGGCCGCCGACTTGCCGTGGAGATCGAGGGTGACCTCGGGCCGGACCTGGCCGCCGCGCAGCAGCGCGAGCTGGGCCCGGTTGACGCCGCCGGACCGGCCGCCGATCAGGCCGTCGTCGCCCTCGAGCGTGAGCTTGGCCATCGGCGGCAGCGGCTGCCGGGGCGGCAGGATCGCGGTGCGCGGCGGGTCGAGCCGGACCCGGTCGCGCTCGGTCAGCGGCGTGGCGCCCGCGATCGCAGCGATGAACTGGGCCTCGTCCTCGGCGGTGACCCGCGGTCGCGGCTTCGCCGGGCGGCCGGAGACTCGAGGTGCTTGCCGCCGGGCCACGCCTCAGTTGTACGAGAGCGATCGCCCGGGGCCAAGAAATCCGCGTGGCGTCGCGTCACCAGGTCTGCGAGACCCGGGCCAGGACCTGACGGCGTGGGCCGCGCCAGGTCACGATCAGGTACTCGCCGTCGAGCGCGGCGGTGGCCTCGTCGAGCGTGCGCGTCCGGTAGCCGGACAGACACGGGTGCTGGCCGGCGACCACCGCGTCCTCGCGCAGGCGCCAGCCGTCGGCGGTGGCGGTGCCGACCAGCTGGTACTCGTCGACGAACTGGTAGCGGTCGGCGCCGGCGCAGGGCAGGGCGACGCCGTCGGGCCGGACCATCGTGACCACCCGCTGGTAGCTGCCGGTCACCAGCCCGCCGTGGACCTCGAGCTGCCAGCGCTCGAGCTCGCGCTGGATCAGCCCGTCGGCGGTCCAGCTCGCCGACGACCAGGTCCAGGCGCCGTCAAGGGTGGTCGCGATCGCGGGTGGGGGCGGCGGGGGCGCCCCATCGCCGGCGGTCAGCCGGGCCACGCTGGCGTCGCCGAGGAGCACGAGCTGGCCGCGGTGATCGACGTGGGCGTGGTAGTGGCCGAGCGCGCGCAGGCCGGGGTCGCACGGCGACGGCGTCACCTGGTAGCCGACCTCGTCGAGCTCGACCCCGTCGGCGGTGACCGCGCCGACGACGTCGAAGCGGGCCTGCTGGTGGTAGCTCACCCGCTGGTTGCACGCGAACACCAGGCCGTCGTCGGCGAGGAGCTCGATCTCGACGTCGCGCAGGTAGCTACCGCGCAGCCGGGTGAGGCTGACCCGGTCGAGCTGCCAGCGCTCGCGCTCGCGGCGACGGCTGCCGTCGGCCGTGCTGTCGTGCGCCCACCGCCAGTCGCCGGTGATGCGGAGGGCGGCCGCGACCTCGTCGAACGACGCCGCGCCCGGCGGTGGGACCGGGTCCGGCCCGCAGCCGAGCCACGCGAGCGTCGCGGTGGCGCCGACCAGCGCGGCCCCGGAGGCACCGAGCGCAGCTCGGGCCGGGGTGGAGTGTCGAGATCGGACCGGCACTCCGGTGCCGGCCCGATCGATCGATGACACGGGGTTGGATTCTGGCCAACCCTGTGAGGTCATGGCGATCGATCCCGGTCGCGCGTCAGTAGCGCTTGCTGGCGAAGACCTCGGCGACCAGCGCCGCGACCGCCGCGTCGGACAGCGCGGGCGGGCGCAGGTGGTTGCCGCTGCTGCCGGCCGGCGGATCGAACTCCCAGGCGACCCGGGCGCACAGCCGAGCGGTGGCGTCGGCGACCGACATGCCGAGGCGCGCGAGGAGGGCCGAGCGCTCGCGCAGCTCGCGCTGGGCAGCAGACAGCCGGCGGGCAGGGCCGTTGGCCACGGGGGCAGAGGGCTGGAGCCAGGGGGAACTCACGCCGCGAGTATACGCCCCTCGGCGGGTGGTAGCGTGGGCGGATGCTCGGTGACGACCGCGGCGGCCGGATCGCGATCGCGCTGGCGATGATCGCGGCGGCGATCGCGGCCGCGGTCACGACCGCGGCGGCGGGCCAGGGCGGAATCGTGGTGGTGGCGACCGCGCAGGCGCCGGCGGCCGTCGACGACACCGCCGGCGCGCTGGCCCGCGGGCTGGCGGCCCAGGCCGGCGGTGATCCGGCGGCGGTCGTGATCGATGCGCTGGCGACGGCTCGACGGGCGCGGGCCGACGGCGCGGTGGCTGCGAGCCGCCTCCGTGGCTTCGCCCGCGCGGCCCAGCTCGCGGTCGAGGGCTGGCGGGCCTACCTCGCGGTCGATGGCGAGTTCGCGGCGGCCCGGCTGGCGTCGGCGCGGGCCGAGGCCGAGGGACTGCTGGCGCTCGACGGCGGCCTCGAGCTGTACGCCGACGTCGCGCTGCGGCTGGGGCTGGTGCTGACCGCGCTCGACCGGGGCGGCGAGGGCGGCGAGGTCCTGCGGCTGGCCCACGAGCTGGATCCGGGTCGGGCGCCGACGGCCAGCGAGTTCTCGCCCGACGCGGTCCTGGCCTTCGAGGCGGCGATCGCGGTGGCGCCGGCCCGCCGCGCCGTCGAGGTGGCGGTGGCCACCGGGACCGCCATCGCGATCGATGGCCACGACGTCGGCGCGGGCGCGCGGACGGTCGAGCTGACGGTCGGCCAGCACGTGGTGGTGGCGCGGGCGCCCGGGCGACTCGCGCGCGGCCAGGCGGTGTCGATCGAGGCCGCGGGCGCAGCCGCGGGTCCGGTCCGTCTGGCGCTGGCGCTCGAGCCCGATCCCGCGGCGATCCTCGACGAGGACGACCGTCTCGCGATCGGCGCGAGCCCCGAGCGCGCCGGCCCGACGGTCGACGAGATCGTGCGCCACGCCGAGCTCGATGCCCTGTACCTGGTCGCGAGCGTACACCGCGGCGGCCAGCCGGCGCTGCTCGGGCAACGCTGCGTCGACGCGCGGCCGGCGTGTACCGCGGTGATCGAGATCGGCTACGCCGGCGGCGATGGCCTCGACGGCGCGGCCCGGCTGCTGCTCGATCGCTTGAGCGCGGCCCGGCTGCGCGCGGGCGTGACCTTGCCGTCGGATCCGCGGATGCGTGGCGGGCGCGGCCCGCGGCCCGGCGACGACGGCGGGGGCCGGCGCCGCTGGCTGTACGCCGGGGTCGGGGTCGCCGCGCTGGCCGCGATCGTGGTGGCGGCGGTCGTCAGCGCCGACGCACCGGCGCCGATCGTCACGGTCGATCCCGGCGACTTCGGGCCGTGATCGCGGGCGGTGGCTGGGTCAAGGTCCGTTGCCTGGCCCCCGGAAGTCGGCGAAGACCTGGGCCTCACCACCGGTGGCGACGTCGATCGGGAACCGCCGGCGCAGCTCGCCGTCGTCGGAAGGGAACACGACCTCGACGATGTGCTTGCCGGCGGCGACCGGCCAGGCGTTGGGGGCGCGCCCGAGGCGGTGGCCGTCGACGAAGACCTCGCCCCACGGATCGGCGCCGACCTTGAGCCGGGCGCTGGCCGCGGCGGCGCGGGCGTCGGCCTCGGGGTGGCGCGGCTCGTCGGGCCGGCGGGCGTCGTCGGCGCGGGCCAGCCCGGCGTCGATCGGTCGCGGCTCGCCGTCGAGGTTGGCGGCGTCCGTGGGTGTCGGCGCGATCGGGCTCGCGGCGTCGATCGCCGGCCTCGGCGGGGCGGCCGCGTCGGTGGCCGGTGATGGCGCGATCACGCGCGGGTCGCCGGCGGTCCACGGTCGCAGCAGCACCAGCACGGCGATGACCACGACGCCGAGCGCAACCGTTCCTGCGATCACGCGCCCGCGGCCTGGCCTGCCGGTCGGCGTGGGTGGTGGTCGAGGTGTCACCCGCGTCGTCGGCTCGATCACGACCTCGGGCGGTGGCGCCGACGGCGGGGTCTGGCCGAGCGCGCGGGCGAGATCGACGTGGGCGGCGAACGTCGCCTCGCGCACGGTCGGCGGTCGCTGGCGGCCGGCGCGGGCGGGCAGGGCTCGCGTCGACGGTCCGCCGTCGCCGGCCGGCCGGGTGGCGCCGGCGGCATCGGCCTCGCGCTCGCCCGACGCCGCCTGGTCCGGGCCCGGCTCGGTCCGCGGGCGTCGTCCGGTCGGCGGACAGGTGGTCGCGACCAGCGCGGCGACCTCGCGCGGCCCCGGCGTGTGATCGAGCGAGAACAGGTAGCGCTGGAGCGGGGCCAGCAGGTCCGCGGCCGACGACCAGCGCCGGGCCGGGTCGCGCTCGAGCGCGCGCATCACCAGCTCGTCGAGCCGGGCCGGCACCGTCGACAGCCGGCTCGACGGTGCCGCGATCGGCGCGGCCTGGACCGCGGCCAGGGTCGCCTCGGGGGTCGACCGCGCGAACAGCCGCTCGCCGACGAGCATCTCCCAGGCCAGCACGCCGAGCGAGAACAGGTCGCTCTGCCCGGTCAGCGGACGGCGCGCGACCTGCTCGGGCGACATGTACGCGAACGAGCCGGTCGGCAGCTCGGCCTCGCCGCCGGTGTCGCCACCCGGATCGTCGCCGCTGCCGTGGCCGACCGCGATGCCGAAGTCGACGATCTTGACCTCGCCCTCGCGCGACAGCATCACGTTGCGCGGCGACAGATCGCGATGGACCACACCGACGCCCTTGCGGTGGGCGTAGTCGAGACCGCGGGCCAGCTCGGCGGTGATCCAGCCGGCCAGCGCCGGCTCGAGCGCGCGGCCGCCGACGAACCGGGCCTCGGTCAGCTGGAACAGGGTCGGCCCGTCGATGTACTCCATCGCGATGAAGTACGTGTCGTCGATCACGCCCAGCTCGTAGACCGGCACGATGTTGCCGTGGGTCAACGACACCAGGGTCTTGGCCTCGGCGACGAACAGGTCGACGAAGTGGCGCTGGCCCGACAGCGCCGGGTGGATCTGCTTGATCACCAGCTGCTTCTCGAAGCCGCCGGGACCGATCAGCTTGCCGAGGAAGATCTCGGCCATCCCCCCGGTCGCGAGCTTGTCGGTCAGGTAGTACTTGCCGAACGTTGTCGGCAGCTCGGTCATTCGCCCGGAGTGTATCATGCGCCGATGGCCGCCTCGGCTGCGCCGATCGCCACCCTGGTGGTCGCCGCGTGCAGCGCCGCCGTCGCGGCGTGTGGCGAACCGGCGCCGTCGGTGCGGCTGGTGCCGATCGATCGGCCGTGCGGCAAGGTCGCCCCGCCGCGCGCGGTGCTGGTGACGCCGCTGGGCGCCTTGACCGCCGATCGCCAGCTGATCGCGCCCGGTGCGGCGGTGGCGCTGGCGGCGCTGCCAGCGGCGACC
>JAYVSF010000839.1:0-12890 GCA_043775605.1 Myxococcales bacterium | reverse complement strand
GGCGCTCGACGCCGGCTTCGTCGACGAGTGGACCGCCAGCCGCGGCGACCGGCGCCCACGCCCGACCCACGTCGGCCCGCTCGAGGTGTTCGGCCTCGGCGAGGCGCTGGTCCGGGTCCACGGCATCGTCGACGGCAAGGCCACCCTCGGCGAGCTCGGCGCGCGGATCCGCTCCGACCTTGCCCGGCGCAACTTCGGCCGGCTGCTCTACCTGCTGGTCGAGACCGAGCGGGTCGAGCTCCAGTCGTAGCGCGCGCCGAGTACGTACCAGGAACCTGTAACGCATTCCTCAGGTCGACCCAGGAAGGCAGACCCCGAACTTCCCCCGCGACCCCGAACACCCAGAGTCATTGTAGATCGCTCGCCAAGGCTCGCTACGGCCGCTCGCGCTTGACCACGAACAACTTGAGCTCGACCCGGCGGTTGCGGGTCCGACCGCGCGGCGACGCGTCCGACACCGGCTGGCTGGCCCCGGCGCTGGTGACCACGAAGCGGGCCGCGCCGAGGCCCCGGCCGACCAGCTCCTTGCGCACCGCCTGGGCCCGGGTCTGGCCGAGCTTGGTCGCGAGCGCCTCGGCGTCGAGCGGCGGCTCGCCCTCGGCCGGCGCCGGCAGCTCGGCGGTAGCCTCGACGTCGTCGGTGTGGCCGACGATGATCATGCGGAGCTCGGGGTGCTTCAGCAGCACCGTGGCGATCATGGCGAGGGTCGGCAGGCCGGTCTTGCTGACCGTGGTCTCGCCCGGCTCGTAGGTCAGCCCCTCGATCGTGCCGATGATCCCGTCGACGTCGGCGCCGACCGAGTCGGGGCAGCCGTCGTCGTCGTCGAAGCCGTTGAAGGACTCGGGCTCGCGCGGGCACTTGTCGGCGATGTCGAGCACGAGGTCGCCGTCGTCGTCGATGTCGGGACAGCCGTCCTGGTCGTCGAAGCCGTCGGCGTCCTCGGGGCGGTCGGGGCAGCCGTCGGCGGCGTCGACCACGCCGTCACCGTCGCGGTCGGCCACGGTCGGCGGCAAGACCCGCGCGATCGCCGGCGTCGGCCGCTTGCGACCGGGCTCGAACCACAGGCCGGCGAGCAGCTCGCCCTCGGCGGTGGCCTTCCAGTCGGCGGTCGAGCGGGTCGGCTGGACGCTGACCCGGAAGTCGAGGCGCAGCCCGACACCGCGCCCGGGTCTGAAGCTCACACCGCCGCCGGCGTAGCCCTCGGCGGTGGCGCCGCTCGGGTAGACCGACGGACCGCTGGAGATCGCGATCGGCGCGCCGGCGCCGAGCACAACGAACGGGTGCAGCCAGCCGCTGGGCGCCTGGAACCGGAGGTGGGCCCGCGGCTCGAGCCAGAACACGCCGAGGTCGAACGTGCGGGTGGTGGCCGGCGTGAAGGGCAGCTCGGCCTCGACGGCCAGCCACGACCACAAGGGCTTGCCGACCCGGACGCCGACCACCACCGTGCTGCCGAGCGAGGTCTGGGGCGGCTCGTGGGCGCCGAGCACCGACTGCTCGGAGAACCGGCGCGGACCGATCAGCCCGCCGAGCTCGAGCGGACCGGCCGCCGCCGGTGCCGCCGGCGCCAGCAGGAGCCCGAGGGTCAAGACAGCGAGCGTCGAGCGAGACGGGATCACGGCCCGGACTATACGTCGGCGGGCGACGCCATCGGCACGGTGACCACGAACTCGGCGCCGTCGGCGCGATCACGCCAGGACAGCGCGCCGCCCATCGCGGTGGCCAGGTTCTGCGACAGCGCGAGGCCGAGGCCGAGGCCGGGCGGGCCGTCGTCGCCGGTGCCGCGGGCGAACGGCCGGAACCGGCGCCGGCGGAGCGCGGCCGGCAGCCCCGGACCGTGGTCGACCACGACGATCTCGGCCTGCTCGGGGCCCGGGCGCACCGTGACCGCGATCGTCCGGTCGGCGTGCTCGCGGCTGTACTTCTCGGCGTTGTCGAGCAGGTTGCCGACGATGCGGGCCAGCGCGTCGGCGTCGAAGCGCGCGCGGATCCCGGGCGGCGCGTCGAGCTCGACGATCGAGCCGGCCCGGGTCAGCGCCGGCTCGGCCCGCTCGACGATGGCCTGGACCGCGGCCGACAGATCGCTGGCCTCGGCCCGGACCGCGAGGCTGCCGCGCTCGAGCTGCGAGAAGCCGAGCACGTTGGAGACCACGCGCCCGAGCCGCGACGCCTCCTCGGCCATGCGCTTGGCGTAGTCGCGCGCCTTGCTCGGATCGCCGAGGCCATCGGCGAGCATGTCGCCGTAGAGCTGGATGCCGGCCAGCGGCGTGCGCAGCTCGTGGGCGGCGGCGGCGGCGAACCGGGCCCGCTGCTGGGCCAGCCGCTCGGCGCGCGCGGTCAAGAGCACGACCAGCATCGCGCACAGCGCCGCCAGCGCCGAGACCGGCACGAAGCGACCGAGGAAGGCGCGCTCGAGCCCGGCGCCGGCGGTGCGGGCCGAGGCGATCGACAGGTCGGCGTCGACCGCGACCCGCCACGGTACCCCGCCGAGGCTGATCGCCGCGCTGGGGCCCGCGACCGGACCGGTGACGATCGTCGCGACCGGCCCACCGCGATCGGCGAGCCAGCCCTCGACCTCGGCCCGATCGACGACCAGGCCCTGGGTCAGCACGCCGTCGGGGGTCGTGACCTGCCGGACCGCGAGCAGCGCCGGCTGACCATCGATCATCGCCACCCGCCAGGCCAGCGGCGCGACCGTGATCAGCACCGGCGCCGGTGGGCTCGGTGGCGACGCTGGCTTCTGGCGCACGACCGGACGCGGCCGCGGTCGCTGCCGCTGCGGCGGCTCGGGCACGTCGGGGCCGTTGCCGAGGCCCTCGCCCTGGATCGGCGGCTGGACTGGTTGCTGCGCCGGCTGCTGCGGCGCTTGCTCGATCGGCTGCGGCTGCTGCAGCGCCTGCTGCATCTGCGAGGCGTCCGCGCTCTTGCCCTGGCGCTGCTTGGCCTCGACGAAGATCTGGTTGGACATGTTGTTCTGGGCGTAGGCGTCGGGATCGAGGGCGACCACCTGCTGCTTGGGCTCGGGAGCGGGCGCCCGCTTGACCCCCTTCTTGGTCGCGAGATCCGACGGCGAGAACCGCGGCTTGCTGGGCTTGAGCTGCGGGCCATCGAGCTCGGCCACCAGCTGGGCGTCGCCGTTGGCGTCGTCGCCGTCGCCCTCGTTGTCATTCGACGGCGCGGCGTTGACCGAGGCGACCTTGTCCTTGTTGACCTCGCGCGGGGCCGGCGCCGCCATCGCGATCTGGATCGGATCGCCGGGCGTCACGACGTCGCCCCGGACGTTGGCCAGGCTGGCCAGCAGCGCGCGATCGACCACGCCGGGGCCGGCGACGTTGTCGGGCACCTCCTCGTTCACCGTCGGCGCGGTCACCGTGCCGCGGGCGTCGAACTGGAAGTGGATCGCGACCAGCGGATCGAGCGGGCCGCCGGCCAGGGGCGACGGCACCACCGACCGACCCTCGCTGGCGCCCCGGGGATCGTGGAACAGGTTCTGGTAGTGGAAATACGGGCGCTGCGACTCGGTGGCGCGCAGCTCCTCGAGCCGGGTCACCACCGCGGCCGCGGACTCGGCGGCGGCGGCGGCCCCCTCGGCCCGGGCCCGCGCCTCGAGCCCCTCGCGCTCGCGGCCGGCGGCGCGCCAGCCGGCGCCGAACCAGGCCACCAGCACGGCGGTCAGCGCGCCGGTCACCAGCACCGCGACCGTCAGGGTCCGGGTGCCGGTCACGACCCGCCTGGCCCCCAGGCGTAGCCCGCGCCCTTGACCGACACGATGAGCCGGGGGTGCGCGGGATCGGCCTCGACCTTCTTGCGCAGGACGACGATCGCCATGTCGACCGCGCGGGTCTGGAGATCGCCGCGCTGGCCGAACACCTGCTCGAGGATCTCGGCCCGCGACACCACCCGGCCGCGCGACTTGTGTAGCCAGCGCAAGAGCCCGACCTCGCGCGGGGTCAAGGCGACCGTGAGCTCGCCGCGCCGCATGATCAACCGCGCGAAGTCGAAGGCCGCGCCGTCGACGTCGAGGTGCTCGGCGACCTCGGTCGGCGACCGCCGCCCGAGCGCGCGGATCCGGGCCAGCAGCTCGCGGGCCGAGAACGGCTTGGTGACGTAGTCGTCGGCGCCTTCGCCCAGGCCGCGGACCTTGTCGTCCTCGCTGCCGCGGGCGGTCAGCATCAGGATCGGCATGCCGGGCCGGGCCGCGCGCAACCGCCGGCAGACGTCCATGCCGTTCATCCGCGGCAGCATCAGATCGAGCACCACCAGGTCCCACGGCTCGGCGACGCCCTGGGCGGCGGCGGTGGCGCCGTCGGCGACCGCGGTCACCTCGTGGCCGTCGCCCGACAGCAGGTCGACCAGGCCCTCGCGCAGGCTGGCCTCGTCTTCGACCAGGAGGATCCGCATCCCAGGAGCATGCCACCGCGCGGGCCCCGACGTGTAAGGCGCGGGTAAGCCGCCGGCCGGCGCCGCGACAATCCGCCTGGTCGACGGGCCCGACGGCGGTGGTCACCCTTGCAACGTGGTCACCGGGGACCGCCCGCCATGATCCTCAACGTCCACGAGGTCTATCTCGACCACAACGCCAGCACCCCGGTCGCGCCCGAGGTCCGCGCGCTGATGACCGAGGTCCTCGCCGACCACTTCGGCAACCCGTCGTCGCTGCACACCCGCCGCCGGGTCGCGCGCGGCCTGATCGAGGAGGCTCGGGCTGCGGTCGCCGGCGCGATCGGCGCCCGCCCCGAGCAGCTCACCTTCACCAGCGGCGGCAGCGAGGGCAACAACGCGGTGATCAAGGGCGTGTTCATGGCGGCGGCGGCTCGCCGCGGCGCCGCGCGCTGCCACGTCATCACGTCGAAGATCGAGCACGACTCGGTGCTCGGACCGTGCCGGCAGCTCGAGGCCCTGGGCGGCCGCGTGACCTACCTGCCCGCGAGGCTCGACGGACGGGTCCGGCCCGCCGACCTCGCCGCCGCGCTCGACGGCGACACCGTGCTGGTGTCGATCATGCACGGCAACAACGAGACCGGCGCGATCCAGCAGATCGCCGAGCTGGTCGCGCTGGCCACCGCCGCCGGGGTCCCGCTCCACACCGACGCGGTCCAGACCCTGGGCAAGTGGTCGGCGGCAGCCAGCTCGCTGCCGGGGTCGCGGTGCTGCAGCGCCGGCCCCATCACCTGCGGCTCGCGACCATCGCCGCGATCGTCCTCGGCGGCTGGATCGCGCTCCAGGCGCTCATGATCGGCGTGTTCTGGCTGCAACCGATCGTCTTCCTGTTCGCGCTGGTCGAGCTCGGCCTGGTGTCGTCGAGCCTGCCGGTCAGCAAGCCGGCGACCGGCAAGAAGCGCCGCTGAGCCGAGCGCAGCGTCACCAGGGCGTCGGCTTGTAGTCCTTGAGGAACAGGCCCCACGGGTGACGGCCGGTGGCGTGGCCGGCGAACACCGGGTCGAGGACGCGGGCGGCGCCGTCGATGATGTCGAGCGGCGGGTGGAAGCCGTGGACGGCGACCTTGCGGGCCGCGATCGTGGCCGGATCCTCGTCGGTGACCCAGCCGGTGTCGACCGCGTTCATGTGGATCCCGTCGCGGACGTAGTCGGCGGCCGAGGTCCGGGTCAGCATGTTGAGCGCAGCCTTGGCCATGTTGGTGTGGGGGTGCTTGTCGGTCTTGAACCGGCGGTAGAACTGGCCCTCCATCGCCGAGACGTTGACGACGTGGGCGTCCCGGGTCGGGACCGCGGCCAGCAGCGGCTTCAACCGGGCGTTGAGCACGAACGGCGCGACCGCGTTGACCAGGTGGACCTCGAGCAGCTCGGCGGTCGGCACCTCGGCCAGCGTCATCCGCCACGAGTTGAAGTCGCGCAGATCGACCTGCTGGAGATCGGCGTCGAGCCGGCCGGCCGGGAACAGGTGGTTGCCGCGGGCCAGATCCTCGGCGAGCAGCGGCACCTGCGACAGGACCGCTGAGTGCCAGAGGCCGCCGCCACCGCCGACGGTCGCGGCCAACTGGACGTCGCCGGCGGCGGTGACCGGCGTGGCGCCGTCGCCGAGGTGGCCGGCCGCCGACGGCTCGCCGCGCAGCGCGAACCAGCGGGCCAGCACCGCGCGCTCGCGCGGGCCGAGCTCAGACCAGGTCGCGTGCTCGCCGGCCATCAGGTGGTCGTAGAAGCCGCTGGGCCGGCGCACGGTCTGGCAGGCGTTGTTGATCAGCACGTCCAGCCGGCGCAGCTCGCCGACCAGGTGGCGCGCCAGGGCCTCGACGCTCGGCGTGTGGCGGAGGTCGCAGCCGAAGACGTGGGCCCGCTGGCACAGCTCGGCGGCGTCGGGCTCGGCGGCCAGCCGGCGCGCCGCATCGACGGGAAAGCGGGTGAGGATGATCGTCTCGGCCCCGGCCCGCAGCAGCTTGAGCGCGATCTGGGCGCCGATCTTGACCCGGGCGCCGGTGACCAGCGCGACCCGGCCCGACAGGTCGGCCGACTGGTTGCGCTTCTGCCAGTTGAGCGTGGCGCAGCTCGGGCACATCGCGTCGTAGAACGGGTGCAGCTCGTTGAAGTCGGCCTTGCAGACGTAGCAGTTGCGCGGCCGGTGGACCCGGACCAGCGGCGCCGCGACCGGATCCTCGGCGTCGTCGCACTCGGCGTCGTCGCGCTCGGCCTCGAGCGCGGTCCAGGCCTCGTCGTCGGCGGCCAGCGCCGGATCGTCGAGCTCGGCCGGAGGCGGCAGGCTGGGCACCGCGCCCAGCGAGGTGAAGATCGGCAGGCGGCGCAGCGCGCGGATGCCGGTGCCGGCGAGGACCGCGGCGTCGGCGGCCCTGACCTCCTGCTTGGCCCGGCGGTCGAGGCCCTTGCGGACCTGCTTCCTGACGTAGCGATCGGGCCGCGACAGCTGCCCGGCGGCGATGGTCAGGCGCCGGCGCAGCTCGTCGGACAGCTCGGCCATGGTCCGGGGCGCGCGCACCAGCTCCTCGAGCAGCTCGGCCGCGGCCTTGGCCCGGGCCGCCGCGTCGACGGTGGCGGCGGCGTCGGTGGGATCGTCGGACATCGCCGCGGCTCATACCACGAGCCGCTGCTATGGTACGCGTCGATGCGCGCTCACCGCCCCCGCTCGACCGTCGTGGCCCTGCTCGCGCTCGCCGCGGGCGGCTGCCACCCGACGTCGGCGCCGGTGCGCGCCGCGCTGCCGGCCCCGACCGCGGTGCCCGCCGCGCCGACGCCGCCGAGCTACCACGCCACCGTCCGCTGGACCTCGTACGGCGTGCCCCACATCGTCGCAGCCGACCTCGGCAGCCTCGGCTTCGGCCAGGGCTTCACGATGGCCCGGGCCCACCTGTGCGAGATCGCCGACGTCATGTTGCGGGTCCGGGGCGAGCGCGCGCGCTATCTCGGCGCCGGCCCCGACGACGTCCACGTCGACAGCGACGCCGCCAACCTCCACCTCGGCTACCACCGGCGGGCCGAGGCCGGCTGGTCGAAGCTGTCGGCCGAGTCGCGGGCCCTGCTCGACGGCTTCGCCGCCGGCTACGACGCCTACCTGGCCCGGACCCCGAGGACGGCGCGGCCCGCCGCCTGCCGCGACGCGGCCTGGCTGCAGCCGCTGACCGGCGTCGACGTCGCCGCCTACGGCCTGTCGCTCGCCAGCCTGGCCTCGAGCCACGTCTTCGAGAGAGCGATCGCCCGGGCCCAGCCCGGCACCGTCGGCCAGGCCGCGCTCGACCTGCCGCGCGCCGGCGCCAGCAACGGCTGGGCGATCGGCGGCGAGCGCACCGCCAGCGGCGGCGGCATCGTGATCGCCAACCCCCACTTCCCGTGGGAGGGCGAGCTGCAGTTCTTCGAGTCCCAGCTCACCATCCCCGGTCAGCTCGATGTCTATGGCGTGGCGCTGCTCGGCGTGCCCGGGATCCAGATCGGCCTGACCGATCATCACGCCTGGACCCACACGTTCTCGGCCTCGACCCACGTCGTGATGTACCGGCTCGACCTCGACGCCACCGACGCCCGGCGCTACCACCACGGCGACGACGTCAAGCGGCTGCGGCCGAGCACGTACCCGATCGCGGTCGCCCAGCCCGACGGCGCGCTCGCGACCCGGACGGTGACCCTGTACCGCAGCGACGTCGGGCCGATGGTCGTCACCAGCGCGACGCCGTGGGACGGCCCCGGCGGCCACGCCTTCACCGTGCAGGACGTCGGCGCCGGCGACCTGGTCGCGCTCGACGAGTACCTGGCGATGGCCCGGGCCAAGGACCGCGCCGGGTTCGAGCGCGCGCTGGCCATGCACGCCACGCCCTACGTCAACACGATCTACGCCGACGCCGACGGCGACGCGCTGTACGTCGACGGCTCGCGGGTGCCGGCCCTGACCGACGAGGCCCTCGGCGCCTGGCGGCTGATGCGCCGGCTGGTGCCCGCGGTCGAGCAGGCGTGGCAGCACGGCCTGGTGATCCTCGATGGCTCCAACCCGATGTTCGAGCTGGTCACCGACGAGCCAGCGGCGCCGGGCGCGCTGGCGATCGCGCAGGCCCCGCGGGTGCTGCGGCGCGACTTCGTGATGAACGCCAACGACAGCTACCGCTTCACCAACCCGGCCGCGCCCGAGACCCGGGCCGCGCGGTCACCGCTGTACGGCGACGACGACGGCCGGCCGTCGCCGCGCACGCTGATGAACCTCGCGATGCTGCGCGCCGACGATCCGGCGTCGGGCGCCGATCACCGGTTCACGCTCGACGAGGCGGCGGCGGCGATGCTGTCGGACCGCTCGTTCACCGCCGAGCGGCTGGCCGACGACGTCCAGCGGGCGTGCGGCGCGCTGCGCGGCCGGGGCGCGCCACCGCAAGGCTGCGGAGAGCTGGCGACCTGGGATGGGCGGTTCGATGGCGCCAGCCCGGGCGCGGCCCTGTGGCGCGAGCTGGTCGCCGCGCTCGCCGTCGACGGTCAGGTGCCGTGGGCCACGCCCTACGATCCCGCGGCGCCGCGCCTGACCCCCGACGGCCTCACCGCCGACGCGGCCGCGATCGGCCGGGCCCTGGCGGTGGCGACCCGCGCGCTCGACGACGCCGGCGGTCGCACCGTGCCGCTCGGCCAGCGCCAGTTCGCGTCGCGCGGCAGCGCCCGGGTCGGCCTGCCCGGCGGCCGCGAGCTCGACGGCGTCACCAACGTCGTCGACCACAACGACCTCAACGCCACCCTGCTGCCCCGGACCGTGGCCGGCGCCGAGCTCACCGCCGGTGGCCTCACCGCCGACGGCTACCCGGTCAACGACGGCTCGAGCTTCGTGCTGGCCGCCGAGCTGACCCCGACCGGCGCCCACGCTCGCGCGCTGCTCACCTACGGCAACAGCAGCGACCCGGCATCGCCGTTCTACCGCGATCAGCTCGAGCTGTTCGCGCAGGGCGCGCTGCGGCCGGTGCTGCGGACCGACGCCGAGATCACCGCCGACCCGGCCTACACCCTCGAGGAGCTCGACCAACCGTGACCCTGATCTCTCGCCTGCGCGGTGCCGCCATCGCCACCTACCTCGACGGTGATCGCGTCCGCCACACCGTCGCCGCCGCTCGCCGTCGCGTGACCGGTGCACCACCGACGGTGCACTACTACCACGACCTCGCCGACCCCTGGAGCTACCTCACTGCCCAGGTCGCCGCCCGCCTCGCCGACACCTATCCGATCACCCTGCGCTTCCACCTGGTCGGCCCGCCCGCCGCCGACGTCGATCCGGCGCCGACGCTGCGGCTCAAGTACGCGTGCAAGGACGCCGCGGTGCTGGCCGAGCACTGGGACGTCGAGCTGCCGACCCTGCGCGAGCCCGATTCCAAGGAGGTCAGCAAGGCGTCGTCGGTGCTGCTGCGGCCGCGGCCCGATCGTGAGCAGCTCGCGATCGCGCTCGAGCTCGGCCAGGCGCTGTGGACCAACAACCACAAGGCCGTGGTCGCGATCGTCGGCCGCCACGGCAACGAGGCGACCGGCGCGATCGCGCCGTACCTGGCCGCGGCGTACAGCAAGCTGCGCGACGCCGGCTTCTACCAGGCCGCGAGCTTCGGCTACGACGGCGACTGGTACGCCGGGATCGAGCGGGTCGGCTATCTCGAGGACCGGCTGATCGCCGACCTCGGCGTGACCCCGGCCCGACGCGCGCTGGTGCCGCGACCGGCTGCCACCCGTCCGCCGGACAAGCTGGCCGGGGTCGGCGCGCGGCCGTCGATCGAGGTGTTCTGGTCGTTCCGCTCGCCCTACTCGTACCTGGCGCTGCACGGCCTCGAGCGCCTGGCCCGGACCATGCCGGTCGACCTGGTGTGGAAGCCGGTGCTGCCGATGGTCAGCCGCGGCCTCGCGATGCCGCGGACCAAGCGGCTGTACATCGCGCGCGACGCCCACCGCGAGGCGGTGCGCCAGGGTATCCCGTTCGGCACGCTGTGCGATCCGCTCGGGCCGGGCGTCGACAAGGCGATGGCGATCGCCCGGATGGCGATCGAGCAGGGCCGAGGCCTCGCGTTCCTGTCGTCGGTGGCCCGCGGGGTCTGGGCCGAGGCCAAGGATCTCGCCAGCTACGTCGACCTGCGGCTGATGGTCGAGCGCGCCGACCTCGACTGGACCGACGCCAAGGCCGCGCTGGCCGACGACGGCTGGAAGATGTGGGCCAGCGATCACGCCGCCGAGCTCAACGCCGCCGGCCTGTGGGGCGTGCCCAGCTTCAAGGTCGGCGAGGTCGTGGCCTGGGGTCAGGATCGCCTCGACCACCTCGAAGATCGGCTGCGCCGCCACCTGGCCGCGGTCGCCGCCGAGCCGCCGCCGGCCGCGGACGCGCCGGCAGACGCACCGACGCAGGGCTGATCAGCTCAGGGCCGACAGCGCTGCACCGGCCTGGGCCAGGCCCTCGCCGGCGCAGACCAGGGCGTGGGCTGCCGACACTCCGCGCCGCTCGCACAGGTCGGCCCGCAGCTCGAGCGCGGCGAGATCGTCGTCGCCGAGGGTGCCGTGGGCGGTGAGCGTCGCCAGCCGGGCCAGGGCGACCAGCTCGATCACGGCCTGGGTCGGCGCCGGCAGGCCGAGCCGCTCGCCGATCAGCGGCGTGTGGTGGAGCTGGACCACCAGCTCGAGCTCGGGGAACAGGTTCCAGCGCGCCACCGCCATCGCGCCGAGGTCGGTGTGATCGAAGCCGAGCGCGCCCTGCTCGACCGTGCACTGCTGCTCGTCGCCGGGGACGATCGCCAGCCCGGTGTAGCGGGCCTTGAGCAGGCGTTCGAAGACCAGCGTGCCGATGTCGTGGAGCAGGCCGCACAGGAACGGATCGGGGCCGGGCGCCAGCCGGCTGGCCTTGGCGAGCTGGGCCGAGGTGAAGGCCACCGCCAGCGAGTACGACCACAGCGCGCGCGCGAGCGGGCTCTGGCCCGTGGCGAAGTGCGCGGTCACCGCCAGCCGCCGGAGCTGCTCGAGGCCGACGGTCTGGATCGCGGACGCCAGGTCGCGCACCGGCCCGCGCGAGTAGGCCGCCGACGACGCCAGCTTGAGCACCCGCGTGACCAGGCCGACGTCGGAGGCGAGCACGTCCTGGACGTCGCGGATGGAGCTCCGGGGCTCGGCGAGCGTCGACAGCAAGCGCTGGATGACGGTCGGGGCGGCGACCGCCAGCTCGAGGCGGTCGACCGCGTCCTCGAACGGGGTGAGCACGGCGCGGCTGGCGGTGGGAACGACCTGCATGACGGGCTCCTCTCGATCAGCCGACCACCGCGACCGCGTCGTCAGCGCGGCGCGCGCACAGGGCGGCGATCAGCTTGGCGGTCGCCAGGGGTTTGAGCAGATAGGCGTGGGCGCCGGCCTGACGGGCGGCGACGATCGACTCGCGGGCGGTGATCGCGCTGACCACCACCACGAACGGCTTGAGCCCGGCGCGGTGCAGCGCCGCCAGGACCTGGGCGCCCGACAGCCGGGGCAGCAGCAGATCGAGAACGAGGTGGGTCGGGTGCAGGCGCATGGCCTGATCGACGGCGTCGAGGCCGTCGCGCGCCACCCCGACCACCTGCAACCCGACCCCCTGGCAGATCGCCGCGACCTCACGGGCCAGCGCGGGTGATTGATCGACGATGAGGACCCCGGCCATGATCATGCCTCGCTGGCAGCAGAGGACGAGGGCGCGACCCGCGCGACCTCGGCGGTGGTGGTCTCGCCGGCGAACAGCCGACGCAGCGCAGAGACCCGGAGCTCGACCATGCCGCGCTCGACGGCCAGCCGGTGCAGCGCGGTGGTCGAGGCGCCGTCGTACAGCGCCTGGCGGATGACGTCGTCGATCACCAGGACCTCGGCGATCGGCAGCCGACCGCGCAGGCCGGTGCCCTCGCAGCGCGGGCAGCCGAGGCCGCGGACCAGCCGGATCCGGGCGTCGCCGATCAGCGCGTCGAGCCCGAGCGCGCGCAGTTCGGCCTCGGGCGGCGCGTAGTCCTCGGCGCAGGCGCTGCACACCCGCCGGATCAAGCGCTGGGCGACCACCGCGTTGACCACGGCGCCGACCAGGTAGCGGGGCACGCCCATCTCGACCAGGCGCAGGACCGCGCTGGCCGCGTCGTTGGTGTGCAGGGTCGACAGCAGCAGGTGGCCGGTGAGCGCGGCCTCGGCGGCGGTCAGCGCGGTCTCCTGATCGCGGATCTCGCCGACCAGGATCACGTCGGGATCCTGGCGGAGGATGGCGCGCAGCGCGGTGGCGAAGGTGATGCCGCGCTTGGGGTTGACCGGGATCTGGTTGAGCGCCTCGGACTCGTACTCGATCGGGTCCTCGATCGTCACCACGTTGGTATCGACCATCGCTCGCTTGCCGAGCAGGCCGTACAGCGTGCTGGTCTTGCCCGAGCCGGTCGGGCCCGTGACCAGCATCATGCCGTGCGGTCGCTGGACCTGGATCAGGAGCGCCGCGAC